>JAGYMO010000356.1 GCA_018400255.1 Deltaproteobacteria bacterium | reverse complement strand
CTAAATTGATCACTCATCACTGATCCCTGGCCGCTGACATCTGACCTCTGGCCCCTGATCTCTGCCCCTAACTCTTTGGTTCTTTATATAAAATCATAACAAGGGCATCGTCATTTCCATAGTAATTTGGAATTTTTTTAATAACCTTCATGTCCATTTTTTTGTAGAATCTTAGTGCTGCTGCATTTTTCGATCTTACTTCAAGCCAGAGCCTTTGCCTCGAGCTTTTTTTTGCATACATAAATAGCCTTGTGCCTAAACCCATTTTTCGATATTTTGGTTTAATGGCAGCAGAATGGATGTGTCCAGTCTTGTCAAAAATTAGATATCCCGCAGTCTCCTTATTGTCTCCTATTACAATAAACGTGTCGGGGAGGCCTAATGCGTATCTAATCAAGGTTTCTTTTGAGTAAGCTGTTTTTGGGAATGATTCCTTTTCAATTTCATAAATCTTGTCAATATCCTCTATATTGAATCTTGTTATCTTAAAAACCATTTTAATGGGCATTTGTTAACATTTATTTTATGGAAAATTTTCCTTAATTAAGGATAAATAAAAAGATTATGTGCGTCAATAAAGCAACCAGGAAAAATTACAACGTGTGGATCTGGTTATTATATATTGTAAGGGCATAAAAAATGTTGACATATTTGCAAACTTTAATTATTTAAAAGAATATATGTAGGTAAATGTAATACAACGGCGTATTATAAAAGACGACGAAGTCCACGACACCTAAGGTTTCAGGTGTGTGGATTTTTTTTTGCTCCAAGCCCTAAAAAAAATTCTATGCCCTTAATGTGATGAGTTTCAATTAGCTGGATTGAGCCAGGTTTTTTAGATTTGGAAGTAATAGTGCAGGCCTTATCCTTGTTTATTTTTTTTATCATAAATAGTTAATATTCTAAAATAGAAAGGATTAATGATGAAAGATGAATTAAACCCCTTTAGTATTGCACAGAAGCAATTAGATGACGCTGCCGAAAAGCTCGGGCTTGATAAGCCCACCCATGAGTTTCTCCGTTGGCCTATGCAAGAGCTGAAGTTTACCATCCCTGTTAAGATGGATTATGGCGCTACAAAGATTTTTCATGGCTTTCGTATTCAGTACAATACAGCGAGGGGACCTGCTAAGGGCGGAATACGCTGGCATCCGGACGAAACCATAGACACAGTGCGCGCCCTTGCAGCATGGATGACATGGAAGACCTCGGTCGTAGATATTCCCTTAGGCGGTGGTAAGGGAGGGGTTATATGTAATCCTAAGGTGTTGTCTGAGACCGAAAAAGAGAGATTAGCCCGTGGTTACATTCGAGCTATAGCCCGGACTCTTGGAGTTACAAAGGACGTTCCTGCACCTGATGTTTACACTACACCGCAGATTATGGGTTGGATGATGGATGAGTATGAAACGATAGTGGGGGAAAAACACCCGGGTGTGATTACTGGAAAGCCTATACCAATAGGTGGTTCTCAAGGGCGCGGTGATGCTACTGCCAGGGGTGGGATTTATGTCATAAGAGAGGCAGCTACAGCTTACGGGGTAGAGTTAAAAGATAAGCCAATGGCTATTCAGGGTTTTGGGAACGCCGGGCAGTATGCGGCCCGACTCGGTGAAAATGCCCTTGATTTAAAGCTTATTGCCGCTTCAGATTCCAAAGGGGGCCTGTATAACCCTAAGGGTATAAATGTTGAAGAGCTTATTGACTATAAAATTAAGAACGGGAGAGTCAGTGGCTTTCCAGGGGCGGATGAAATAAGTAATGAAGAGCTACTTGAGCTTGAGGTTGCTGTTCTTATACCTTCCGCATTAGAGAACGTAATTACAAAGGAAAATGCTCAAAGAATAAACTGTAAGATATTGTGTGAATTGGCAAATGGGCCTACAACACCAGAGGCTGATGACATACTCTATGATAAGGGGATAGTTATTTTACCGGATTTTCTAGTCAATGCAGGGGGCGTTACTGTTTCTTATTTAGAGCAGGTTCAAAACACCTATAATTTGTATTGGGAGATAGAAGAGATCCATTGGCGGCTGAAAGAAAAAATGACGCGTGCCTTTAAAAGTGTGTACGAAAGGAGCCAGTGCCAAAAGATCAATATGCGTCAGGCTGCCTATCTTGTCTCTGTAGCCAGAGTCGCAGAGGCATGCAAACTCCGTGGATGGGTATAGATAGCACGTGCCTGTTTAACAGAAGGGCTTAAAAGGAGAAAAGATGTATAGCGGCATAACAGAACTGGATGAGGTTATCAAGGGACTTCGTTTAGGGGACAATGTCGTTTGGCAGGTCGATGACTTGCAAGAATACGTCTATTTCGTGGGACCTTTTGTTAAGCAGGCATTAAATAATGGAAATAAATGTGTTTATTTAAGATTTGCTCCTCATCCCCCTATTGTTACGTCGCCTGGTGAGGGTTTAATAATAAAAAAGCTGGATCCAAGGGGTGGTTTCGATCTCTTCAGTGCAGAGGTGCACAGGGTCATCGAAGAGCTGGGAAAAGAGAAATTTTTTATATTTGACAATATATCCGCCCTTGTGGAGGAGTGGGCGACCGATGAGTTGCTGGCTAATTTTTTTCAGGTCACATGCCCCTTCCTGCGCGAGTCAGGTACAGTTGCCTATTTCGCACTGACTCGCGGACATCATGCATACAGTACTATTGCCAGAATTCGGGATACCACTCAGGTGCTGATTGATGTTTTTCGCATAAAGGGCAACCTGTACATACACCCATTAAAGGTGTGGGACAGGTATTCCCCGCAGATGTTTTTACCTCATATGATTTCTGAAAAAGCCTGGCAGCCCATATTCCAAAGTGGTGAGGCTGCCGCATTATCTTCAACTGCTCGCAGACAGTCCCTTCAGTACATGGAAAGTTCTATCGCTCCATGGGACAGCGTCTATCATAAGCTTATTCAATATAGCGAGACCGATAAAGACTCCCTGGAGATGTCTCCGGAAATCCTGGCGCTTAAAAAAGAATTTCTGAGGATGTTAATTGGCAATCATCCAGAGATTAATAGGCTGGCCGGTTCCTATTTTACATTGCAGGATTTGTACAGAGTCAGAGACCGCATGATTGGCTCTGGTAGAATTGGGGGTAAGGCCGCCGGCATGCTTCTGGCAAGACGCATTTTAGCGGGAGTAAATGGCGAGAGAGATTTTTCGCAGGTGCTTGAAGACCATGACTCATTCTATGTTGGTTCGGATGTGTTCTTTACCTTTCTTGTTGATAACGATCTTTTCAGGCTTCGTCTAAAGCTATCAGAAAATTCCCAGCTTTCACGGGAAGGGTTTGAAGAAGTTGAACAGAATTTTTTAGGTGGCACATTTTCTACAAAGATAGTGGAGCAATTTCGGAATATGTTAGATTACTTTGGCCAGGCACCGATTATCGTTAGATCTAGTAGCTTGCTTGAAGATAGCTTTGGTAATGCATTTGCCGGTAAATACAGAAGTGAGTTTTGCGCAAACCAGGGCAGCCCTGATGAAAGATTAGAGGTCTTTTTACGTGCTGTCAAGCTTGTTTATGCAAGCACATTGAGCCCAGATGCGCTCTCTTATAGGTGCAGGCGAGGGCTTGCAGAAAGCGATGAGCAAATGGCTATTCTAGTGCAGCGCGTTTCGGGGATACCTTATAAGGAGTATTTTTTTCCGTGCCTTGCAGGCGTGGCATTCTCCCGTAACCTGTATGCATGGACAAATCGTATAGATTCAAAAAAAGGCGTTATACGTCTGGTGTTTGGCTTAGGCACTCGTGCGGTAAACCGTGTAGGAGGAGATTACCCCAGGATGATTGCGGTAAGCCACCCACAACTGAGGCCCGAGATTGGCATGGAAAGAGCAAAATACTCCCAGCACGAAATTGACCTGCTAGACCTTAAGACAAATAGGTTTGCTACTTTACGCGTAGCCGAATTGCTTTCCAAAGGAAAATTTCCAAATATTCAACTTCTTGTATCTGCAGTACGGGATGGAGATTTGTATGATCCATATGGGTTTGTGCAACAAGATGCAGACCACGAATTTGTTTTAACATTTAACAACCTTATTGGTAATACAGATTTTATTAAAATAATGGGCGAAATGCTGGAGTGTTTGGATAAAGCTTATGGCCATCCTGTGGATACTGAATTTACTGCATCTGTGAGCTTGGAAGATAAAGTTAAAATAAATTTGCTCCAATGTCGACCTTTATGGCTTCCAGGTGTATCAGGTCCTATAGAGTTGCCTGATAACATTTTCAAGGAGCATATTCTTTTTAAGGCTGCAAGGGTTATAAGCGGCGGAGTAATTAGTAAAATACGATATATTATTTACATAGACCCGCAAGGTTATTCACAAATCTCTTCAAAAGACTTTAAAAGATCAGTTGGTCGTATAGTAGGACGCCTGAATGCTCATCCACACCTCAAGGAAGAGAAATTTTTTATGATGGGTCCAGGCAGATGGGGCAGTAGCAACATTGATTTAGGCGTCAATGTGAGCTATGCAGACATTGATAACACAGCAGTCCTTGTTGAAATCGCCCATGAGGATTCTGGAAATATACCAGAGGTATCGTACGGTACTCACTTTTTTCAGGATTTAGTGGAAGCGCAAATCATCTATTTGCCTGTTTACCCTGATGACCCTCAGGCCATGTTTAATAGATCATTTTTTGAGGAATCGGTAAATATACTAACTGATTTGTTGCCTGGGACTAATGATTTTGAAGATGTAGTACATGTGATTGATATCCTTAAAACAACTGAAGGGCAATTTGTAAAAGTTGTTGCTGATCCCCAGAGTCATAGCGCTATTTGCTTTTTAGTGTAAGCCCATTTTTTCACATCTTACGTGCGAACTATATCTTATTATAATTCTCTCTTAATACCAGATTATGCAGTAGACACCTACCGCATAATCTGGGTTAATAAGAACGTACCTCATCATAATCTGAAAAACAGATTTGGATAAAGAAGACAGATGCTACACCCTCTTACCATTATAAAAGATGTGGAGTGTAGATGGGTTGATTGATAATAGAATATCCTTGCCAGATTTAAAGTTATCATCTTTTTTTGTTCGGGCTGTTAAGGTTGCCGAACCAATACGTGCGTAAATGTATTTTTCTGAGCCTACATTACTGACTATCTCTATCTTTGTCTTGAGTTCATTTTCAGCGCCGGTCGAAATCTCTATATCCTCCGGACGAATACCTATTTCCACAGGCTTATTTTTTAAGTTAGAGGGAATATTCTTTACATTCAACGAAAAGTCTTCGCCTTTAAACATCAGGCCTTTTTTATCGGCAACTATTTTTCCTTTAAAGATGTTCATTGCAGGAGAGCCAATAAAACTTGCAACAAATGTATCCGCAGGTCGATTATAAATGACCTCAGGCCGATCGATTTGATGAATATTGCCGGCTTTCATAACTACTACTTTGTCTCCAAGGGTCATTGCCTCTACCTGATCATGGGTGACATAGAGAATTGTGCCTTGGATCTGCTTATGTAATCTCATAAGCTCAAGGCGTACACTAATACGTAACATGGCATCCAAATTGCTTAAGGGCTCATCCAGTAAAAATAGTTTAGGTCTTCGCACTAAGGCGCGTCCCATAGCTACCCTTTGTCGTTGTCCTCCCGAGAGTTCCTTCGGCCTTCGTTTTAATAGGTCCTGAATACCCAGGAGATTGGCTGTATCCATAATATTTTTGTCTATAATGTCTTTAGGTATACCACGCATTCGAAGGCCGAAAGCAAGATTCTGAGCTACTGTCATATGAGGATAAAGTGCGTAACTTTGAAATACCATAGCCACATCCCTATCTCTCGGGCTCAGATGGTCAACCAGTTCGTTATCCAGGATAACAGAGCCTTCATCCTGAACTGTAAGGCCGGAAATAATTTGGAGTAAGGTACTTTTTCCGCATCCTGACGGCCCCAGGAGTACGCAGAATTCACCATCATCTACGGAGAGATCGATATTGGACAGGGCAATAGTATTTCCAAAACGCTTAGTTATTCCTTTGAGTGTTAGTGATGCCATCTTTCTATCCTTTTATAGCCCCGGCCGACAACCCGGTAACGATACGTCTCTGGAAAAGGAGCACCATGAAAATCAACGGGGCTGTTGTAATTAAAGAGGCAGCAGCTATTTCTCCCCATGGGATTGTGTGTTCTCCCTGAAATAAGGCGATCCCCACAGGCATTGTTTGCCTGGCAGGATCGGTCATGATTAAGAGTGCAAGAAAGAATTCATTCCAGGCATAGATAAAGGTCAGGATTGCGGCTGTAAAAAGTCCCGGAGCCGATAGTGGAATTATTACGCGGACCAGGGAGCCAAGTCTGGTGCAGCCATCTACAAGGGCTGCTGATTCTAGTTCTTCAGGCATTTCCCTGAAAAAGACGGCTAGAATCCAGATCGCCAGGGGAAGCGTAAGGGCCACATAAGGCAGTATTAGTCCCTGATAGGTGTTAAGCCAGCCCATAAATTTTAGAAAACGCCAAACTGGCCCAACAATGGCGATTTGTGGAAACATGGCGCATGCAAGGATGCCCATTAGAGTGATCTGTGCCCAGCCTCGCGAGAGTCTTGCCAGGGCATATCCCGCTAATGCGCCCAGTATTATGGTCACCAGGGTAGCTCCGCCGGCTACAATAACTGAATTCCAAAGATAATGGAATATACCATGCTGAGTTACCGTAGAAGAGAAGGCCTCCACCGAGAAGGAAGGCAGCCATTCTGGCGGGATAGCAGTTATTTGTGTTTGGTCCTTGAATGCTGCCGAAACAAACCACAAAAAAGGCGCCAATGAGAAGGCTGCAGCCAAAAATACCCCAAGAATAAATAAAATTTTATTTGGTAATTTTCCCATTATACATTTGCTTCCAGTAGGCGTCGGCCAACCATTTTGACATAAGCGACGGCAATAACCAGTACAATAATAAAGATGCAGACCGATACTGCTGAGCCATAGCCCATCCATCCTTCTACAAACATCTTTTTATACCCATAGAGCTGGAGGACATTCGTGGCATCTGCCGGTCCTCCCTGTGTCATTACAAAGGCAAGATCGAAAACCCGGAACGCATCGATGGTTCGAAATAACAGCGCTATAAGGAGGGCAGGTCGAATTAACGGCCATGTGATATGCCGAAAGCGCTGCCAGACAATTGCGCCATCCACCTTAGCGGCTTGATAGAGTTCCTCCGGGATTACCTGCAATCCGGCGAGTATTAACAAGGCCGCAAAAGATGATGTTTTCCATATATCTGCAACTATAATAGAGGAGAGAGCAGTTGTAGGTAGGGCAAGCCATGGGATATAGCTATTTGTGTTTGCACCGAAGATCATATAATTGATTACTCCATATGCGTCATTAAACAGGTACCTCCACATCTGTGCAGAAACTACCGTGGGTATTGCCCATGGGATCAATACGCAGGCCCTTAAAGCACCGCGTCCTGGAAAACGGTGATGTATGAGAAGGGCTAAAAAAAGCCCTATCAAGAGCTCGAAGAAGGTTGTAAGGGCAACGAAAATGATGGTGATAAAAAAGGAATGGCGGGCTATTGGATCCTTGAGCAATTGCAGATAGTTATCCAGGGCTACAAAGGGTGTTTTGAGTTGCGGAAGCCCGATGATGATCCTGTGAAAGCTCAGGAAAAATGAATTAATAATAGGTGCTGCGATGAACAGAAGGAGGACTATAATAGCGGGAAGAAGCAGGGCAAGGTAAAGATGTTGGTCCTTGCGGATCATTTTGGGATCATAGCCCCCAGTGCGAAAAATTTTTCAATTCTTGCGGATGACGCAGCTGCCATCTCAGAAATATCCGATCCGCTTTCTGTTATTGCATGACTGAAAAAACGCTGGAGTTCCTGGCTAATCATAGGGTAAACCGGAGAAAGGGGACGGGGCCTTGTATTTTTGAATGCGGGCAAAAAGGCATTGAGATGTGGCCTCTTTTCCTGGACCTCGGGATCTTGATAGACTGACCTTCGGGTAGGGGCTAGTCCCGCGTCTAAGGCCAAAATTTTTTGTGTTTCATGGGATGTCATAAACTGGACAAAGCGCCATGCCTTTTGAGCATGCATAGAATAATTGTTTATACCAAACTGCCATCCCCCAAGGGTAGACGCGGAATTATGTCCCTGAAAGGCTGGAATAATTCCTACTCCTACCTTGCCGGCGATTTTTGATTTTTTTTGATCATTGGCTACAGCCCAGGCATATGGCCAATTACGATGGAAGATTGTCTTTCCCTGAATAAAAAGGTCCAGCGATTCGGGTTCTTCATAATTTATTACACCCCTGGGTGCGGCCCTTGCGATAATTTTATCTCGGACGAATTCGAGTGATTTAACGACTGTGGGATCATTCAAAAGAACCTTACCGGTTTTTTGTTCAATAACTGCACCACCGTTGGACCAAATAAATTCCATCATATTGCAGACCAACCCCTCATACTGCTTAAACTGACCTGAATAGATATGCAAACCCTGCTCATTTTCTCCTTTTAGGATTACCTCTCCCTGTTTAAGCATTTCTTTCCACAGTGTGGGTGGTTTAAAATGGTATTTTTTTAGGAGATCCTCTCGGTAATAGAAAAGACCAGCCCCAAGATAGCAAGGAACTCCATATATTTTTCCTTGGTAGGTATTCGCTGTGATTGGCCCGGATAGAAATTTGTTTTGCTCCTCGACGGAAAACTTTGATGAAAGATCTAATGCCCAGCCCGCATTTGCAAATTCAGGAGGCCAAATAACGTCCATAAAAAATACATCCACAGATTTGTCCATGTTTTTGAGGCGCTGAGCTACTATTGCGTGATATTGAGTGGAGGAATGAGGACCGACCTGGACCTTGATATGTATGTCAGGGTTTTTCTGATGGAAGTTTTCAATTACTGTATCCCAAACCTCCGGCTGGTTTGGCTTCCATGTTAGAAAAACTATGTTTGTGGGTTTTTCTGCCCATGTCGATTTGACATTAGTGCAGCTTAGAACAACGATTCCCAGGAAAATTGTCATGATCTTTATAGTTTTCATGATAAGTCTCCTTTTTGAAGGTTATTTAGTGTGCTATTGCAAGTTTGGATTTTACTGCTTCAGGTTGTAAACTAGCAAGCTCAGGCCTATGCAAGTTTATAATTTCACGACGATAAAGCAGGGGACGTCTATTTGCATATATCTTTTCTTTATCTCTCCATCTTTGAACTTCGTTTAAATCAATAGTAGCCTCCGTGATGGTCTGCCTGGAACCTGTGCTTAACAGTTTGTCTCCTTCAGGATTAAAGATGGCACTATGCCCTGAAAAATAGGGGCCAGGTCTATTGGCATAAACGACAAAAATTTGATTATAAATGGCCGCCCCTATAAATCTACGCCACATATATTCAACAGGAAATGTTGCCGGAACAGCCGAGATATTCACGATAAGTTCTGCACCTTTAAGTGCAAGAACCCTCCATACCTCCGAAAATGACGCATCAAAGCATATAGTAATCCCAATTTTTCCTAATGGAGAATCGAAGGTTTTTAGCTCCCTTCCAGGGATAAAATTTTCAGTCCAATGTACGTGTGTTTTAGTATAGCTCTGTATAGAGTTTTTGTCTATGTAAGTTGCTACATTAAAGTACCTTTCGCCCCACCTTTTTAACTCTCCAATAATCACCCTGGCATCCAGAGTTCTTACGAATTGATAAAGATCACTGGAAATCTCGCTGTACATTACTTTCATCTTTCTGTATAGAAATCCTTCAGGTCTCTCATGGGAGGGATGTCCGTGCAAAATCAATTCAGGGAAAACGATCAGGTCATAGTCTCTATATTGGTCAATAATATTTTTTATCCGCTCAACATGTTTTTGGATATTTTTAGAGCTATAATTTATTTGTGCTATGCATATTTTTTTTAGTCTCTTTGATTTTTTTGCCATATTATTTTGAACCCTTGATGTTTTCATCTCTCACTACGGCTTAAACATCTATATAGCAATTTTATTTGATACTATAAATATAAATAAATGATGCACGTTGATAATTTTGTATCTAAGCGGCAAGAAATGGGGGAATATATTTTTTCTGGATATTCTCTTCTATTTGTTGCAGGTAAAATCTAGATGCTTCATCCCCATATATATTATTATTGTAACGGTAAATACTACCCTTATCACTACTGATATTCGCATTAACAAGATCGTGGTCAACAATTCCGTTGATATGTCTTTTTGCAATGTTTTTAACAATTTCATGAATTCCTGAGCCTGATTGCGCAGGGTTTTTTGTTCGAAAGGCAATGTAAGGGGGGATTCCTAGTTCAACGGCCGCCTGGCGGTGAACTGTTTTTCTAAGATTATCGTATTTATCCTGGATTTTTAATCGTGGTGACATCCGCATGGCAGTTTGAATTAGGAATTTATCGAGATATGGGGCACGAAGCTCAATTGAATGGGCCATTGTAAGCTTGTCCTCCCTCTCAAGTGTATCAGTATAGGAAAGAATCAAATCCTCCCAGAGCTTTTCATGAAGCCTGACATAACCAAAATTGCCTAGAACATCATTATACCAGGGGTATCCTGCAAATAGCTCGTCTGCTGCCTGTCCGGTAAACATGACCTTAATATCGTCTTCAGCCGCCAATTTTGCTGCTAAATACATAGGAATAGCAACTTCCACCTGGAGTAAACCGCTTTCCTCAACATTTTGAATTACCTCAGGTAATAGATCCTCAACCATCTTTTCCGTGATGATAGTTGTTTTCAGGTCTAGCCCCAGATCGTCTGCTACTGAACGTGCTGCGACAATATCTCCAGATTTTTCTGTTCCAGTGCAGTAACAAATAATATTTTTCCCCTCGCGTTGCAAAAGTTTTGTAATAAGAACAGAGTCAATACCGCCAGAGAATATTACACCAATACGAGATACGCTTAAACCCACTATTCTTTTTTTGACTGCCTTGATAAGGACATTTTTATATATTTCTACGGCCTCCCGAAAATCAACAATATCTATCTGTGGAAATTGAAGGTGGTATCCCTCATGTACCTCTACCCCGGAATCAGTTACACTTAAGATGTCTCCAGGGTTTAACCGTATCGGGATATCTTTACCATTCCAAAGGGCCTTTTTTTCTGATGCAAAGTATGTAATATTATTATTATTTATGTAATATAGGGGTCTTTTCCCTATAGGGTCTCTTGCTACTATAACTCCATTGCCGTCCGTAACGGCGATTGAGTATGTCCCATCAAGGAGTCCTATCATCTTTTTTACAGCATCCAGGAGATCACCTTGATATATTTCTCCGAGTAAATGAACGATAATCTCGCTATCACTACCGGTCTTTATTTCATGTTTTTTGAACAGAAGTGTTTTCAGTTCCTGATAATTAAAGATTTCTCCATTATGAATTAGCGCTATTTTCCCATCGCAGGAAATATATGGCTGTGTGATTTTTTCTTTGCCCATAATCTCCAGTCTTGAGTGGCCTAGTGCGATATGGGTCTGAGCAGACAGATTGCCCTTTAATTCATCAATATGATTAGCCCTCTCCAGTTGTCCGTCGAGATATACGCCGTGTGTGTCTGGCCCCCTATGCTCCATTTTTTTTAACATGTCATAAATGTCTGTTGACTTAGTCTTACCGTTTTGAACAAAGTGACCGCATATAGTAGACACTTTTTTTACTCCTTTCGATTATTCAATTATTGTTTCAAGCAATAATTGTTGACCTATTGATATAGTTACAATTATAATTATTATTCTATCTACCAAGCCGCCTGGATCGCAGGCTTGTCGACCTGCTTTTTGCGGCAAACACAGGAATTCTTCTGAATACCTGTTACTAATAGCCAAATAACTCATTCCTTTAAGATATTATTGACCATGTCATCATGCCACTGATCAGAACCTGTAGGTGAAGGCAACCCCTCCTTGTTTAGTTGTTCAGCTATTTGTTTATAATCCATTCCTTTGTTTTTAAGTAATTTGCCCTTTCTTTTGGCCTTTCTCTCAGTGATTCTATTGAATTTCTTTTCGAAGAGCTGCAGAGACGCCCCAACAAGCTGCTCTTCGTTGGCATTAGGTATCTTTTTCTTTAATTGCTTCATGCTTTTTCTTGCTTCCTTACCGAGGTAGACGTTAACTTTCAGCCCGTCATTATCTTTTTCGCCTGCTATTGTGTTTTGAATATGTTGTAAAAATGATTTTAGTGGCATAGCGCTGCTCCAAAATGGGCTTTGTAGTCATATAAGTAGTAATAATTAATCTACCTCAAAAATAAGTTGGTGTCCTATAAAATAGGATTTTATAAGGGCGTGTTTTAGATGAGTTTTAAGTCATTTCCAAAAAAGTATTTTAGTTTCAATTGAAATTATATTAATTCATAATGTATCAAGTCTTAGCTTTGATGTCAAGTGGGTTAAGATTTTCAAGGTGCTGGAATTGTCTGCTAAGCACCTTATAATGTT
>JAGYMO010000355.1 GCA_018400255.1 Deltaproteobacteria bacterium | reverse complement strand
TCTAAATTTACACCCACAAGAGGTTTGAAATAGAGGCAAACAAAGGGACTGCTGTTGTTTAACCAGCAACAAAGCATAATAAAACGTCTTATTCTTTCTCTCTTCATAGCATCGCCTGAATTCCATATAATGAGGATATAATTCCCTGTTAATCTTCCGTAATTTTTTTTTCATCAACTGATTGAAATCCTTGGTAAGCAAGTTCTTTTTTGCAAGAGCATTTTTAACCGCCGGCGTTAATCGATAATCAACCAAATTGATATCCTTTTTAGGTTTTACGGAAAGCATTTCACAATCCAATATCTTCGGCAAATTATCGCTATCCCTCGAGACCTCTTTGGGGTAAGGATATATCATCTTTAAGCCGGTTTTCTCATATATCTCACCCTCATATTTGGAAACCTTTAAATCAACCTCTTTCTCAGACTTCTTAATCTCTTCTCGCAGTCGGTTCTCTTCAGTTGTGAAGCGTAAGCCAGAAAACCCTTTTTGGGTGTAGGTTTTGAGAATTTCTCTGATCTTCAAGCAACATGCGCTTAGTTCAGATTCCGGAAGAGTTTTCATCTCAATTTCTTCAAGGAGCAGATTCTCAGATACAAACTTTCCGAGGCTGTAAAGATGATACTGTTCTAAAGAGCTACTTTCATAGAATGGCAGAACAAAATCAAGAAAAGGTAGCTTCTGGCTTTGAGATATAACCTTTTCAGGCCTCAATTTTTTCTCATCGACCTGCCTTTGCAAATCCTGGAGCATTTTGAAATGCTCCTCTCCTTTTTCCCTCCCCATGGGCCGGAGAATCTTTCGGGGTAAGATCGGAATATCTATGTCGAACCATGATAAAAAATCATCAAAGCAAAGCTCTTCATATAGGCTATCCGGTACGATCTTTTGCTCAAACTCTAATTTCATGCAGCTCTTCTCGGAAAAGATTATAAACAGGAATATTTTTTGGTGTAGTGAGCGTGTACTGGGTTGTCTCCTGCTTTAGGAATATGCCCCTGACCTTCACAGGGTGAAAAAGGAAAATCTTTGGCCAAAAAATCCTATTTTGAAAATCATAAACAGATATATTTTGGTATAGGGTAAAATTATTAAGAATAACGGTTAAATCTTTTAACGGTGCTAAAAGGGCATGAAGCGACTTTGAAAGAGCGCCATTTAAATAAAGAATACATTTTTTCTTCTTGCAATCAAGACACATATCCTGCAATTTTTTATCAGCAAAGGGTATCTCCTTGCCATGGTATAATAATTCACCGCCTTCCCCAAAAAGAACAGATTTATGCTCTTCCTTAACCCAATCCTTCAATAAATCTTTATGTTCCTGAGGGCACATCTGAAGGGACAGGGAAAAAAGTAAGTCCCTCGCCTTTTGAAGCTGCTCTTTCCGCGTTGAGACAAGAACTGCAAAATAGAATTCGTCACTGACCGCAGGGTGTGCGATAAACTGCCTGTCGATTGATCCGTCAATCAAAAGATAGCCATCCGGCAGGACCGCCTGCACATCCCTTTTCATACGAAGAATTTCCTCTTTGTTGTTAGGGCCTTCAAGGATAATCTGAAAATTAAACAGGCATTCTCCTAAAACATAAACTTTGTTAAAATGCGGGCCGCTGAAGCTATGCACCATTCTGTATTTTCCCGTGAGATCCCGCAGGTATTCAGCGGCAGTAATAAAATAACTCCCTTTATAAATAGAAATCATGGGTTTTTGTCTATTTTCATAAAAGTCAATCTCTTCTCCGTTTATACCAATTGACCCCAAACATATGTGGCCTTTTCCCCTATCAATTTCCTTAAGCCTTCTGTATACAAAATTCAAAACAGTTGTCTTCCCGGCATTTTTATCTGAGCCAATAAAGGATAGTGTTGTAATGCCATTCCCCTTTTTTTCATCTATAGCCATTCCCTACCCTTCGATTGCCGCCATAATAGGCATCAATTCTTATTTACCCCTGCCCTCTTCTGTCTCTTTGCACGCAAAAAATTACCGTCAACAACCATAACTCATTCTATACCCTTCACATGAGCGATCCATCTGCCGGGATAATCACTAATTATATTAAAATCTCCTGGCACACGTGCGTCGTTTCTCAGCAGTATCTTTTCGTATAAAGATCTTTGAGGTAGGCGCTCTGCCGCATGATATCCAGGGCTAAATCTGCGTGACCCTGACAGTATCCATTTCCTATAATCATCTCCACATCTTTGCCAATCCCCTCTGCTCCCAGTGCCGCTGCAGTAAAACTGGTAGCCATTGAAAAAAAATAAACCTTTCCAAACTCCTTTGCTATAAGGATAGAGCCCATTTCGCAATCCTTGCGAGATACACAGTTTATAACCACGTCGCATAGCTTGCCCTCATTCGCCTTTTCCACCTTTTCTAAAAGGTCTATGGCCTGGTCCGCCTGACCAACAATAACCTCATCTACAAACCCAGCATCCTCAACATCTTTCTTGCCTTCTTCACGGTGTACAATCCCGATAACCTTCCCTTCGGGCCCCACCTTTTTTTTAGCCTGATAGCAGCACAGTAATCCGGATTTGCCTCTCGCACCAATCACTGCCACGGTATCACCATCTTTTACAAGCCTGTTTACTTGCGCAGGTGCCCCAGCAACATCTAAAATAGCCAGGGCAAGAGGTTCAGGTATGTCTTCAGGCAGCTTTGCCCAGATTCCACTTTCAAACAGTACCGCCTGCCCTTTTATATCCACCTGATCCTTATCCATATATATCTTTACTATTTTATCTATTCTTAATGGCGTTAAAGATAGGCTTACGAGGCTGGCAATCTTATCACCCTTTTTCACATTAATCCGGTCTTTTAATGAATCCCCTACCTCAGCCACCTCACCAATAAACATGCCCCCAGAGCCTGTCCATGGATTTTTGAGTTTGCCATATTTCGTAACAATATCC
>JAGYMO010000354.1 GCA_018400255.1 Deltaproteobacteria bacterium | reverse complement strand
TGGCCGTCGCATAACGTTGTTATCTTGAATATTGACAGGACAAGACGCTTTAACAAAAATTATCATGCATATCACAGCCCCAAGCGACACACGCACTGGAAGCCAAATCATCAAAAAAGAACAGGGCACCTCCCCCCCCGCAAAAAAAAGCCATACATTTCGCTCACCAGTGAGAAAGCAGCACCAGAAGGCTTTAGTGCCTAAGGTCCCGCAAAAACCGTTAGCACCACCACGGCTCAATAAAAAAGGAAGGCATCCAACCAGCGACTCAAAAATCACGGGTAAGCATAGCACTCAAGCTGAGGCAAGGCCTCATATTAGAGACAGGAATAAGCCCCACAATAAAATTAAACCGGCTCAGCCCAAACACCGCCTAACTGATAAAGGCAAACAGACGATGAAAGATCGAAGGGTGCCAAATAAAGTCAATGCTGCCCCGAGAGCGCCTCATTCGAAAAAGAATGGAGTTACTACAATCTTAAATGGTGCAGATCGTAGACACTTTAATCATTACTCCCATTATTCCGCAGGCAAAGGAGGGGAAGGGAGACACAGGGTAAACAACCACGGCTTCACTGGTAGAGGCAGATCAGAAGAAAAATATCGGAGATAAAAAGTGATCTTTTCTGAATCAATTTTGACAAACTCGCAAAAAGTCTTTTGCGAAATCATCACTTTTGATTCGTGAGATTCTGGAGAATAAAAAATGTATAAGAAAAAAGCTATTACAGCAGTTTTAGTAATCTTTTTAACTGTTGCGGGCCTATTGTTTAGTTCAACTGGGCACTCATCATCAGTCCAGAAAATAGAGGATTTCTCCTTATTTAAGGGTGGCTCTTTACCAGAGGGCTGGAGATCCCGAGGAGGAGATGCGAGTGATGTTTACCAAATAAAATCTAACCAGGAGGCCTATCTCCAGGCAAATGCCGACAACTCAGCCGTTGCGATAGCCAAAAAATTTACATATAAGGTAAGTGAATACCCTTACCTGAAATGGCAGTGGAGGGCAATCAAGCTCCCCCAGGGAGGTGATGAGCGGTTCAAGGAAACAGGCGACAGCGCTGCTGCGATTTATGTCATATTTGAAGGTTTTATCAGGCCCGATATAATAAAGTACGTATGGAGTGCATCATTACCCATGAAAACAATGACCCAAAGCCCTTATAACAGCAAGACAAAAATCGTAGTACTGGAAAATCAGCACTCTCCCCTGGACCAGTGGGTAACAGAAAAGGTTGATGTATACGCCGATTACAAGAGGCTGTTTGAAAAAGAGCCTAAGCAGGTGCAAGCAATAGGTCTCATGTCGGATTCTGACAATACGGGCTCAGTGGCCATAGCCCATTATAAATGTATAGCAGTATGCATGAACAAATAATTCCACCTGTGCAAAAGTGCCATATCGCTTTTGCACGTTAAGTTCGCGATAAAAAAAGGCTGAATCACCTATGGTTTTTACAGATTTAATACCAGGCAGCAATCCATTAAAAAATGGTAAAGGTTTTGTTAGATATTTTATCGATACATTATAAAATCAGATCTGTCATCCATTAAGGGAGCATTTTTATTTTTTCCCTTTGATAATCTCTTTCAGCTTTATGGATAAATCCCTTACATTGAAAGGCTTCTGAATAAAACCATTGCAGCCGCGATTCAATATCTCTTTTGCCTTGCCATCCATGCTGTATCCACTGGAGAGGAGAGCTTTTACCTCAGGATCAATCTCCTTAAGCCTATCATAGGTCTCTCCGCCGCTCATGCCGGGCATAATGATATCCAAAACAACCAGTTCAATACCAGCTCCTTTTTGTTGATAAATCTCGATGGCCTCCCTACCCCCACTTGCTAACAAAACCGTGTATCCGAGGCTTTTTAATATACCCTCTGCAACATCGAGAATCATTTCCTCATCATCAACAACAAGAATAGTACCTACACCTCTCGAGATATCTTGTCTTGTATCACCTTCTTTTAAAACTGGCACCTCAGAAGCAGGCAAATAGATGTGCAAAGCTGTACCTTGCCCTATCTCGCTATAAACATTAATAATTCCACCATGATTCTTGATAATTCCATAGGCGGAAGCCAATCCCAACCCTGTTCCCCTTCCTATTTCTTTTGTAGTAAAAAATGGGTCGAATATCCTCGCCTGCGTATCTTTATCCATCCCTATTCCAGTGTCAGCAATAGAAATCTTGACATAGCTTCCCTGTTTGATACCAAAGCGTGTGGCATCCTCCCTGCTTAATGATATATTTTCGGTTTGCAGATAGAGGTTACCGCCGCCAGGCATAGCCTGCCAGGCGTTCACATACAAGTTTAACAACACCTGCTCGATTTGACCCCTGTCTGCCTCCACTGCCCAAATACCTTCCTGATATTTTGTTTGAATCTTGATTTCCTTTTTGGTGCGTCCGAACATTTCACACGTTTTGTCAATGGTTTCGTTGAGGTCTAAAGGCCTAATCTCGTACTTACCTCCCATCGCAAAACCGAGAAGCTGCTCGGTGACCTTTCTAGCATCAAGAATATACCGCTCGATCTTTGCTATTCTTTCCCTTTGCGCTTCATTAATATGCTTATCAATAAGTAGAAGAGAAATATTTCCCTCTATGGCCATAAGAAGGTTGTTGAAATCGTGGGCAATCCCTCCCGCAAGAGTCCCGATAGCCTCCATTCTTTGGGCCCGTTGAAGCTGCTGTTGAAGACGCTCCTGCTCCGAGACATCCCGGACAACACCTTGAATAGCGGGTTTCCCACGGTACGTTACCAGGGATGTGGATATCTCAGAGCGGAATGTCGATCCATCCTTTCGAAGGGAATTGTAAATCTGTCGCTCATTGCCTAAGTCCTTTCTCCCCAGATGTGCCTGGATGCGCTTTTTCATACGCACGTGTTCTTCAGGACAGACTACATCCCACAAGGCAAGCCTCAATCCCTCTTGCATTGTGTAACCATAAAGATCGCTACATCTTTGATTAAAAAACAGAAGCCGGCCCGAGGGAACGTCGCAGATAAAGTAACCATCCATGGTGTTTTCCACCAGAGACCGATATCGCTCTTCACTCTGTTGAAGTGCCAGCGCAGCCTCTTTACGTTCTGTGACATCCCGCGATACGCCAAGTATCCCTATAGGCTTGCCCTCTAACGTGCGGAGGAAGCTGACTTTTTCTTCTGTCCAAACCTTAGAGCCATCCTTCCGATGCCCCTTGAGCTCTAAGGTCCTCGTTCTCAAAGGGTTTTTGCCACCCCTTTCTTCTGCAGCTATTTCTTCCGCGAGAACCTCTTTAGCGAGCTTTACAGAGGTAGGGGTAAAAAAACTCCTAAAATCGTCTTCCATTAATTCTTCCACGCTAAAACCAGTCATGTTTTTGGCAGAGGGGCTCAGGTATTTTATCTTCAAATTCAAATCCCTGATCCAGATAACATCCGTAACATTTTCAGCAAGGAGCCGATACCGTTCCTCACTTTCCCGCAGCGCCTTTTCTGCCTGCTTTCTTTCGGTAATGGTCATGGAAATCGTAATAAGGCAGTTCTCTTCTTTATACCGAAGAGGCCTTGCCGATGTAAGGGTATCCTGTGTCGTCCCATCCCTCATCCGGTACTGAACTTCAAAATTACTAACACTACGCTCCTTTTTGAGTTTTTGGGCAAATCGCTGCTGGTCCTCAGGATTAACAAACAAGTTGAGATCCACCGGAGTTTTGCCTAATACCTCCTCCCGCGTATATCCGGTAAATTCGCAAAAGACCTTATTCACCTCAAGATATCGAGCATCTCTTGAGCGTATAATAGCTACAATAATAGGAGCGGCTTCCACTATGCTCCGGTATCGCGCTTCGCTTATCCGCAGAGACTCCTCTGTATGCTCAAGTTCAATTAAATACTTAATAAAGAAAAAGGATACTAAAGGCGCGATTATAATCGGGATGATAATGCTTTCGATTATACCGTAAAAAGAGATTCCGTCTAGAATGGAGGATAAAATTAAATAAATCAGGACGGACCCTGAAGTCGATCCAATAGTAAGGACAATCAAGGCCTTAAATACACCCAGTTTCCTTAAAAATTTACGGAGCATTTTCCACTTCTTTTGTCAATTAAAAAACGGCGTAGTCAAAATATAAAACTATCGCTTTCTCTTTGCCTAAGCTTAATCCTGTGCTGCTCTGAGCCGCAAATATGTGCGAGCCGCTAATCGTAGAGAGGCCATCGATCAAGCCAAAAGGTAAGTCAGCCCTTGAGTAAATTGGTTGTCTCCTCGTAGAAGTATCGGCATTTTTAGCAAGCTACTTAAATAATTTATCATAAAACTAACCAGGGGTGCAAGGATGCCTTGCCCCCTATAAAGAAGATTTAGAAACTCCAGCATACCTTGCCTTGCAACTTCACATTGAGGTACCGCATAATGAGCCAATAGTCTGTATGCAATTTCTTCCTTGCCTCAGAAGAAAATCGGAGATGGCTCCCGGGGCCACTCTCCTTTATGTTCAACTCCCTTTCGTCACATATCTACTGGATACTATTTGCTGCAATTTTTTTCTGAATGGTTTTCAGGTGCCCTGGCGCATTATCTCACATCCGCTCTAAACGATATCTCGACCAACACAACAACATTTAAAAAAATGCAAAGATGCCCGTAGAAATATAAAAAAAGCTGGTTCAATAAAAACATATTTACCGCATCTCATCATCACATCTACGACCGCTTTAAATTCTTTTATATCTTTTCCAAAAAACCAACTATCTTCTCATGAGAAAAACAGGCAGAAAGAATGCTAACAATCACAACAATTTCTAATGTTTTCATATTTTTTCCTTGACAGTTGTTGTAGCTTGGATAGATAAAATAGGTATCTGAAGTATTATAAAAAGGTGGCTCATAGTAACAACGCCACAGGTCTTTCCAACCTTCCTTCCGGCCTTTATCGGGTTTAAAGCCGAAAGGATTGCGTGGGCCTATGACAAAGACATGCCGAAGGTAACCTTCGTAAGGTGGAGAAGGCTGATAAAGAACAAAAGGGATAAGCCAAGAATCAATAAACCCCGATGTTTCAACTTTTCTCATGCCTATGGTATTCTAATTTGTTTCCTCTATATAAACCTGAAGGAACCGTAAAAGGTCATTTGCTAAGGAGAAAGATCATGTTCAAAACTACTTATTATAAGACTTTAAATGCGACTAAGGCTATTAAGAGATGGGTAATCCCCTACCTCAATTCACGTATTCACTCAAATCAGTTCAGGCCGGTACTTTGTTATCTTTTTACCGAATGGCGTTGTAACATAGATTGCTGGTACTGCTTCCAGTATAATAACGAAGCGCCGGGAATGGACATTGATACTGCAAAAAGTTCAATAGACTGGCTTAAATCCATAGGCTGCAGGGTTATCCCGCTTATGGGCGGTGAACCCCTAATGAGAAAAGACTTTATCCTGGAGGTTATAAGATACGGGGCTGAAAATGGCTTCTTTATGTACCTTCCCACAAATGGATATCTTATGGATAAGGCATTTATCGATGAGGTTGGTAAGGCAGGTGTAGCAGCAATAAACCTTGCCGTAGACTGTGTAGCCCCTAAAAAAGGTCTGCCAAAGTCATTGTTAAATATTGAGCCGCAATTCAGGTACCTTGTTGAGAGGCAGAAAAAATACGGCTATCTCACCTTTTTTAATATAAATATCTGCAGAAATAACATAAAGGATGTTAAGCTCCTAACTGAAATAGCACATCAAAACAAGATAGGTACTGATTATCACCTGAATGA
>JAGYMO010000353.1 GCA_018400255.1 Deltaproteobacteria bacterium | reverse complement strand
ACTTTAATTCTGTGGCTTATCAAATTCTTTATCTGGCCAGCCTGATTTTTTTATTATATTCTCAACCTGAAGTTTTGTAAGTAAAAACGGGTAATCCTTTCCTGAGGAAAGGGCGGGATATTTCTCGCTTTCTTTTTCAAACTCTGGAAATATTGATAATGTATGCTTTTCTTTCCCCGTTAATAGAATGGACCGCAAGGGCTTGGTAAAGTCATCTTTTGTTTTATTTGGGATATAGCTGTCACATCGAAGATGAGAAAGGGTGTCGAGAAGGCTCTCCAAGGAGGATTCATCTACATTTTCACTATCAGATCTCTTCCATGTCTGTCCAGATTTTTCCGAGGGTGAGGCAGGCTCTCGTTTATATACTAGAGATTGGTTGCCCTTTGTTATTGTTATTTCATGAATATCCCCTTTTTGAAAAGAGAGCACAAGCTTGTCACGCAGTTTGTCAATGGTCTGATCAAATTTTCCACGAAAGTTTCCAATCGCATGATAAACCCTATGATCCCCTGAAATTTTAACAAAGGTGTGCTGATAGGAACTTGCAGCCTTACCAATCATAAACTCACGTTTAATGCTATCATCTACCCATGCCTTTACGCTGATTTTTTTATCATCATTTAAATGGTACCGGCTATATTCTTTAGATTCTGAGACCAATGCCGTCAAACTGAGTCTTCCAATGACGTCTAATATATCTTTTGTCTTAGTGCTATCCGCAAGGTAACTCATCTTACCGATATACCATTTTTTATCTTTTTTCTGTAATGTTATGTGGTTATCAAGGCCTGAAATTTCAATCTTAGAAATATTCTCGATTGGAATGTTTGAAAGAGATGGTAACTGATAGTTTAATTTATTTGTATTGCGTTTCAATAAATAAATAGACAATGCCAAAATGATAGCAACAAGGAGAATATATTCTTTTTTAACCTTCATAGATTTTCCCTATTATTTATAATAAACCATTTAATGAATTTTTTTTTAAGAGAGAAACCTAAAGTTAAAACCGAAGAGAAAACGGTTGATCTCTTAAATTAATTTCAAGAATCAAATACCATAATTATTGTTGAAAGATCATTTGGATACGTCTTTTTCTGGCTTTACGATGGAGCCACACAAAAAACCCGGATAAGACCACGAGCGCAGGAAGACCTGCTATGTTAAAGTATTTGATAAAGTTTCTGGTCACAGCTCCTATCTCATGGAGAGGATTAAAACGTTGCTCCTTGGACCTCATTACAGCTATTTCTTCCTTATTATTTAAATAATCTAATACGTTCATAATAAAAATTGCATTAGGGCCTGCCCCTTCTTCATCTAACAAGCTGTTTTTTATCATTTCAGACGATGCAACAATAAAGATTTTTCCATTATTAGCCCTGGAGAGTATCTTATCTGAACCTTCGATTTTTGTTAATTCGCTGCTGGACTTTCTGTCTGATGTCTCTGTTTGCTCTTCCTCTTTAGGCGCTGACTCGTCTGGCCTTTTTTCAGGCATGCCTTTTCCCTCAAAGTAGCTGGGGAATTTTCCTTCCGCAATGTAGGCCAGGGGAAAGCTTTGTTTTCCCTCATCTTTTGAAGGGGGCTTAATAAACATGGGATTAAGGTTTATTTGGCCGCTCATTTCCCAGGCGTCTTCGGAGGAGGAGAATAATGTATGTGCCGTAATATTGTTTTCCTTTAGCAGATCCATATTTAGCGACAATGGAGAAATCTTCATTGCTATTAACCCCTTTATATTTCTCATAAACCCTAACTCATTATTAATAAATTTGTTTTTTATCAAAGGGGCAAAATATATAGGTCTTTCACCACCGCCAAAATTTTGGGGAAGACTCTGTTTATAGCAATTCATATCCATCACTAAGGATTTTTTGATAGTAATTCCGTAATACTCTAATAATTTTTCTAACCCTGTATTAAGAGGCGTAAATGCGTTTGGCTGATTAGGGGACCTATTTTCATTGAAGGAATCCAAAAATATAGCCAGATTTTTGCCTTTCATAAGGAATTGATCGATCTGAAACAGCTCGTAGTCTGTAAAGTTTTCCGTTGGCCTTGCAATGATAAGACAATTAAGGCTAGATGGGATTATATCATCCTTTAGATCTATAGTCTTAATAGTATAGCCTTGCGATGCAAGAGAGTAAAAGCTTGATATATCTCCCTGCTGCCTTGCCATCATTGAGCCATATTGTGATGATCCGAAAATATTGAGTGTCCCATTTCCCGCAAGGTAGCCAAGCTCTTCGTGTATATTTATAAGGCTTTCCAAATTATCATTTATTATTCCCTCTATCTCCTCCATATTAACAAGCTCATAATGCGTACCAACCAAGGGAAGACGAAAGACATGAATTAATGGAATTTTTATAACCTTTTCCTTATGCTCCATCACAAGTCCTATAGATCCCTTGCCAGGCTGAATCTTTCCATCAGAAAGGCTGGGCCATTTCAGCTCCATAATTTCATATTTTTTAGCTATTGCCTCCATGTCCTTGCCCTTTGAAGGGTCATGATATTCAAATTCAATTTTTCCATAGAATTTATCATTTAATTTCTCAACAATAGCTTGTAATTTAGAGGGAAGCTCGGGGAGATCTTGTAAGGCCATCAATTTTGATACAACATTTAAAGAAGAGGAATAAATCAACTTTATTTGAATTTTATCCTTCAGATTTAAAAAAGCGCTCACCTTATTGTTGAGCTTTTTTATTGCCGTCGTTATTTTATATTCTAATCTATCTGTAGATGTAATATTCGGTATACGCTCTATTATATCACCGTGGATGAGTACAAGGCCCATGTATGCTCTCTGGAATTTGACCTCATCCCCCTTGATAATACGTATCTGCAAGGGGTAAATTCCGTAATTTTTTGCCAGCTCCTGGTTCTTTGTAGTTTCCTTATCAATGTCATTCTCTTCAGCACTGACATCAAAAAAACGATAATTAAAATACTGATTCCCATATGCGGAGTATTCTTCCAGGAGATCATGAAGGTATTGCTCTGTATTATTATGAGGTGCGGGAAGGTTTCTTGTGAAAAAGACATTGATGGTTAATGGCTCAGATAAGGTAGACACTACCTTTTTACTGGCATCGGATAGTGAATAAATTTTGTTCTTTGTTAGATCGACTCTGAAAAACAGTGATATTCCGACAACATTAATAAGCACAATGATAACTAAGTAAATAAAAAATTTCACATAATTGCCTGACCTGCGTTTTACGTTCATTTCTCTCCCCTTAATTTCTTTCCTGCATCACAAGAAATGTTCCATAAAGCCCAATAAAGCTCACGCTTAAAAAATATAGAATGTCTCTTGTATCAAGAATGCCTTTTGAAATATTCTGAAAATGAAAATCTGTACTTAGGTAGCCAAATAGTCCGATAAGTGACCGTGGGAGGAAAAATAGAATTGAATCTATCAAGGTCAGGGCAAAACATATAGTTATCCCAATGATAAAGGCTATAATTTGATTCCTGGTGAGTGAAGATGCAAAAAGGCCTACGGCGGAGAATGCGGCCCCTAATAATATGGCACCTGCATAGCCCCCAGCAACAGGTCCCCAATCGAGTTCTCCGATAAACGAAATCATTATAGGATAGGATAACGTAGGGATAAGCATAACGGCAATAAATAAAACACTGGCAAAAAATTTTCCCATTATTACCTCTTTAAAACTTACAGGCAGGGTAAGCAGTGTTTCGTAAGATCCTATATTAAGTTCTTCTGAAAACAACCTCATGGTTATTGCCGGCACTATAAATGAGAGGATAATAGGCAGCATGTTAAAAAAGATTCTTAGATTAGCCTGACTGTAAAGAAAAAAGGTCGCGAACAAAAACCACCCGGTCACTAAAAGAAATATTGAAATGACGATATATGCAACAGGAGAAAGGAAATATAATCTAAATTCTTTGTTCAGTATATGTATAAACTGCATTGTGTTAGTCTCCCCTTGTAATCTCTCGAAAAATATTTTCAAGACTTTTTATTTCTCGCTGAAACCCTAGTAAAATCCAATCTGTTTGTCTAATCTTCATATATACTTCCTCTCTCGGGTCATAAGATGAGCTAAACTTTAGCCTTACATTCAGGTTTTCGCCGTCTTGACCCGCCAAGACTATATTTTCTATTGCGCTAAGAGTCCCTAATTCCCTTTTCACGGTCTCGAAATCAGTATTCTTTAAGGATATATTGATATAATTTTCCAAACTCGTAAAATCCTTAAGGGACTCCACCGTACCATCTGCAACAATTTTTCCCTCATTAATGATTACAACTCTGTCACATGTGGCTTCAGCCTCACTCAGGATATGGGTTGAGAGAATAATCGTCTTTTCCTTGCCTATCTGTCTGATTATTTCCCTTATATCAACGATTTGATTAGGGTCAAGGCCGGAGGTGGGCTCATCTAATATGAGTATCTCAGGATCTCCCATCATTGCATGCGCAAGGCCAACCCTCTGCCTGTAACCCCTTGAAAGTTCATCGATTGGCTTGTGCATAACCTCTCGTATTCCACAAAGGTCGGCAAGATCACGGATAGCTGAAATTTTACCCTTGCTATCTATATTTCTAATATCCGCGACGTAATTTAAATAATCGTAAACCATCATGTCTTTATAAAGAGGGGCGGATTCAGGAAGGTAGCCTAATAATCTTTTTATATCGAGCAAATTTTCGCTTATATTAAGCCCCTTGATGTGTATGGTGCCGGATGAAGGCGTTAAAAATCCTGTAAGCATCCTCATGGTTGTAGTCTTGCCGGCGCCATTTGGCCCAAGGAACCCTACTATGCCGCCTTTTTGGATAGTAAGGTTTATCTGATCTACTGCACAGAGATCCTTATAATATTTAGTAAGGTTTTCAACATGGATCATGTTCAGCCCCTATAAGTATAACATTAACATAAACCAAGGTTACGGTTTTTAAAAATAATGGTTTTTGAAATTTCAAGGGACAAGATTTAAAAGAATGCATCCCATATGTCAAGAGAAATTTAAATATATGGTTAATTAGCATTGGAGGGATTACGGTTTTTTTACAATACCTGGGTTGTTGTGGTTTGGCATATAATATGTTGAATTCAAAATCCCCATAAGAGATAAAATATAGACCAGCGTCAATCCTTCTCTACCCATTTTTTTACCATCTCAGACTTCTGTCTGGCTTTTTCCATTACGTCTTCCATGTCTATGGTCAAAAGCCTTCTATTTTCCATGACAATGCGCCCATTTATAACAGAGTCTTTAACATCATGGCCGTTTGCAGCATACACAATATGCGAATAAGGATTATATATAGGCGTAAGATGGGGTTTATTTAAATCAATTACTATAATGTCTGCCTTTTTCCCAACTATCAGGGAACCAATCTTTTTTTCCAGGCCAAGGACTTTGGCACCGTTGATTGTTGCCATAGTAATAACAACCTTGGCATTCATAACAGTAGGATCAAGCTTGTTTACCTTATGAAGTTTTGCTGCCATATCCATCTCACCAAAGATATCGAGGTTATTGTTAGAGGCACATCCATCGGTACCAAGCCCTACGTTTATACCCCTGGCAATCATTTCAGGCACTGGGGCGATGCCTGAGGCGAGTTTCATGTTGCTTTCGGGATTATGAACGACATTCACTTTATTTTCCGACAACAATTCTATCTCTGGTTCATTTATATGGACGCAGTGATCTAAAATGAGATGGGGCCCTAAAAGTCCCAAATCCTTTAAATACTGGACAGGCCTTTTTTTATATTTAGCCTCTACCTCTTTTAACTCATGCTTTGTCTCGGCCAAATGAAGTATTAATGGAACTCCTCTTTCAAGGGCTAATTCGTTAGCCCTTGATAAAAGATCTCCGCTGCAGGTAAATATAGAGTGTGGTTCCACCGCTATTTTGATGATAGGATCATTTTTCCATTGGTTTATTAAGTTCTCCGTATATCTAAATCCATTCTCTAAATCGCCATAATTCGGCGATGGAAAATCATAAAGCACTTCACCGGCTACACATCTGATGCCAGACTCTTTGGCGGCCTTTGCCACCTCTTCCTCAAATAAGTACATATCACAAAATGTCGTTGTGCCTGTCATTATCATCTCTGTGCAAGCCAGCAGCGTACCTGTCCTCACGAAATCCTCATCCATCCTTTTTTCAACTGGAAAAATATACCCATTGAGCCATTCCATAAGTGGAAGATCGTCAGCTAAACCTCTAAAAAGAGTCATAGCTGCATGGGTGTGACTATTGATAAGTCCGGGTAGTATGAGGCCCCTCTGTGCGTCTATCTTTTTTTCTGCCTGAACTGACTCTTTATCCTTCTCCCCAATATAGCTTATTTTATCCCCTGTTATACATAAAAGCCCGTCTGGTATAACTGTATAATTTTCATCCATCGTTAGTATGATTCCATTGTGTATTAATATATCTGCTTTAATCATGTTTATAGCCCTTTTATTATTGATGCAAACAACCTTGCTAACTCCGAAGACGCTTTGTCAGCATTGGACATTACCTCTTCGACGGATGTGGGATGCATACAATCCGGAAGGTTCACATTCGTTATAGCTAAAATTGCCAATACCCTTAGCGCGTAATGAGCTGCCTCAATGACCTCATTAACGGTTGACATGCCTATTGCGTCACAGCCCATGTTTCTAAAAAACCTTGTCTCTGCCGGTGTCTCGAAACTTGGGCCTGTTATGCCGATATACATGCCGCTGTTAATTGTGATTCCTTGCCTTATGGCATTTTCTCTTGCCAGTGATATGAGGCCCCTATCATAGGCCTGAGACATGTCTGGGAATCTCAACCCAGAGTCCTCTTCATTTCTGCCAATTAAGGGATTATTCCCCGTTAAATTAATATGATCCAGCACCAGCATTAAATCACCTGGTTTGAACTGAGGGTTCAACCCACCCGCAGCGCTTGAGATAAAAAGATATTTAATGCCCAGTAAAGCCATAATCCTTATTGGCAAGGTAACCTGAGTGACGGTGTATCCTTCATAAATATGAAATCTTCCGTTCATAACTATTATATTTTTCTCATCTATAGTGCCGTAACGAAGCAGACCTCCATGCCCTGGAACCGTAGTTTGTGGAAAGTTAGGTATATCTTTGTAGGGGATCTCTTTTCGAATATCTATAAAATTCGCAACCGAATCAAGCCCTGTTCCTGTTACCATTCCAACAAGTGGTTTTCCTCTTATCCTCTCTTTTATAAAATCGACAATACCATGTACATCGTTGATCATTTCTTTTTACCAGCTATAGTTATGCTACTAGTTTCTAAGAATCCTCAATGCAGAACCTGATGCCCTTTATTCTTTATGTCTTAGTCTTGTGTTCATATAGAATATTCTTTGCCGTTATTATCTATTTAAATGAGCAGGGCCTTAAAGTCAACACTGTTTGACGCTGGGAAATGATATAGAAAAGATACAAAGGTAATTTATTAAATTTAGGGTAGATAGTATTATTTTATCCTTGACCGTCAGGCTATGTAAAATTAATATGCATAGGCACATCTTATTAGAATTACTAAAATAGGGTTCTTATTCATCAATCTTAGATACATGGTTTTTTTATGTCTTCTTTAATAACAGATCTTTCGAGGCCGGATAATCTCCCAGATGAAACAACTCAGGTATCCGTCGTTCAGACACACATATCTTTTGTTTTTATAGCGGATGAGTTTGTATACAAGGTAAAAAAGCCGGTAAATTTAGGTTTTTTAGATTTTTCTACGTTAAAGAAAAGAAGGTATTACTGCCAACAGGAAATTATTTTAAATAGGCGGTTATCTAAAGGTGTGTACATCGATGTATTGCCTATAAGGCATAATGGAAATAACTATATAATGGGAGAAGGGAAGGGCAGGGTTGTAGAATATGCGGTTAAGATGAAAAGGCTTCCTGATGAAATGCTTATGAAGTCTCTATTTATCAAAGGGAAACTTAAAGATGAGCATCTTAAAAAAGTTGCCATGGTACTCTCAGATTTTCATTCAACTGCTCGATATTCAAGTGAAATAAGCAAATATGGGGAGCCAGAACTACTCAGGGTTAATACTGACGAAAATTTTGCACAAACAGAAAAATATATTGGAAAAACTATTAGAAAAAATGATTTTTCTTCTATTTTATCATGGACGGAAAATTATTATAAATCAAATGTGGGGCTTTTTCTGGATAGAATCAAGCAAAAAAAAATACGTGACTGTCATGGTGACCTTCACATGGAGCATGTCTACCTTACAGAGGGCAGCCCTATAATTGATTGTATTGAGTTTAATGACAGATTTCGATATACTGATATTGTTTGTGATATTTCCTTTCTCTTGATGGATCTCGAGTATCATGGTGCGTATGAATTCTCTAAAAAACTTTGGCAATTCTATAATAAGTCAGGTATTGAATCTGAGATAGAATCATTGGTCACATTTTATAAAGTTTATAGGGCTTATGTAAGGGGCAAGGTAAACAGCTTTCAGCTTGATGATGACAATATTGACGAAGAAAAAAAGGGGGAGGCTGTAGAAATATCAAAAAACTATTTTGAGCTAGCCAGATCATATATAGGTTAAAGGAATGATTTAAAAAATATAGAAAGATAGATATTACTATTATTACCTGCTTATATTTTATTCACTGGTGCTTCTTTATTTTGGAAAATCAAATGACTATGAGGGAAAATTTTTTAGATTTTATGCAAAGGGAATTAAATCCAGATACCTTGCTTATTGCTTGCGGTCTGCCTGCTTCTTATAAAACAGAAACTACTGAGGTGATAGCTGAGCTAAAGGGTTTTGAAATATTAAGAACAGACATGATCAGGATTAATGTGTTGAAAAATGAGGATATTTTTGACGAAAAGGTAGCCTCTAATATGGTAAAAAGAGAACTTGTTTATGACGAAATGTTTAAAAGGGCCGATGAGCTAGCGGCAAAACGTCAAGGACTGATCTTAGACGCTACCTTTATTACACAGTCGCTCAGAAACAGAGCTGCAAGCATAGCGGCAAAGCATGGCAAGGATTTTGTCATTCAAGAAACCAGATGTCCACGGGCGGTATCCTTACGTCGAATATCAAAGAGAACGAAAGAAAACTATGAATCAAATGCACTTACTGAGCAGGCTTATTTAAATAACAAAAATAGATTTGAAGAAGTTAATTTAGATGAGCTTAAAGACCTTTACCCCACTTTACATAGTATGCATTTGATTGTTGATACAACATCAGATTTATCAGTTGAGTGGATCGTAATTGCTAAAGAAATAAGATAAATTTTAGAATACAGAAAGCGGAATTAATTTGAACGATAGGGTGGGGCCTTATAGGTACTATAACCAGTTGTGCTACCATCCTCAAGAATAAATAAGAAAAATTGGTTAAAAAGTATGATGGTCCGGTTTAAATCTGTAGGAATTATTTACAAACATGATTTTGAAGATGCGAGGCGTGAATGTCACAGGTTAAAGGCATGGTTTGAGACAATTGGTATGAAGGTTTTTACAGAGGAGATGTCATCAAAAGCCCTTCTGAGCCAATGTTTTGAGGAAGATACCAGCATTCCCGGAGACGTTGATTTCGTAGTTGTATTGGGTGGAGACGGGACCCTGCTTGGAGCTGCACGAAAGATAGGAAGATACGGTATTCCTATTTTAGGAGTAAATTTAGGAGGCCTCGGCTTTATAACAGAAGTCTCACTAACCAACCTCTACAAGGATATAAAAGAAATTATAGAAGGTGAAAAATTACTATTTGAAAATAGGCTCATGCTTGAGGCAAGGGTTTTGAGAATGGGCAAGGAGAAATGTGTATTTTCAGTCCTCAATGATATTGTTATAAACAAGGCAGCACTCGCAAGAATAATTGATCTGAGTGTCTCTATAAATGATACTTTTCTTACTACCTTTAAGGCGGATGG
>JAGYMO010000352.1 GCA_018400255.1 Deltaproteobacteria bacterium | reverse complement strand
AATGCTTCGCTAAATTCCAAAAACTCGGCCTAAAGGCCTCAAACAATTTGGAATTTGTAACGCTCAGCATTTTCATGAATCTATTTCCAAAAGTGGCCAAAATTGCTCGCAAAAGACTTTTTGCGAATTTGTTATTATTTAGAGTTTAAACTATTCAAATGGTCAAAAAGGATCTCACCTACATCCCAGACCTTCATGCCCATTTCACTTTCATATTTGTTTAAATTGATAAGGCAAATAGGGCACTCAACAATTATGTTTTTGGAGGTAGAAGACAATTCTTTAGCACGGCCGCTAGATACTTTTTCAGTCAGATCACGAAAACCATACTCTATAGGACCACCGCAGCAATCAGTATCAAGCTTCGTGTTTTCAGGTTCCCGAACAACTATTCCTATAGCCTCTAAAACCCTTCTTACCTGGTCTATAATGCCCAGTTCTCGTGCCATATAACAGGAGTCATGAATTACAAAACCCTCCCTGATTTCCGTTTTAGAATTACTTTTTAGTGCCTCACTTTTCCCTGAAAGAATCTCTAAGTAATGTCTTACCTCTATATCATAATCTTTTATGTACCTTGGAAAAACCTTGCTCAACATAAAAACCGTGTGCGGATCAACACCAATCACCCTCTTCACCCCATGGGCCTTTAACAATTCGTATATCTTTTTTATATGACCTTCAATGTGCTCATCTAGGCCTAAATCATATAAAAGCACCCCACTATAAGGTTCTTCCTCATATAGATATGCAGGCCTTTGACCAACAGCTATTAGTGCTGAAGCAATACCCTTAAGTATTTTATTGCTTTTGGATTTCAGGCCCCTGGAGCCCAGTGCCTTAAACCTTATTATTTTATCGCCCATAAGACGATTTCCTATATTAACAAGGCCTCCCAATCCTTTTCTGGACAAAAATGGTCTTGCCGATGCAACAAGATCCGTTACCTGAATAATATAAGGCAACATCTGATACATTCGTGCAGTAAGAATAATAGTCTCGCCAGTCCTTGGCAGATCCATATCTTTTGCCCATTCTGTCCAATACACCTTTTTCATTCCAAGAGGGTCGCCAGTATTAACAATATTTTCCTTAAGTGTGGACAATACCTCTGAAATAAACTTCTTAGACCTTTTCATTTCTTCGCCCTTTCAAAAGCCCATGGGACAGATAATTCTTTCCCTCTCTAATCAAATCCGATATATTTAAATCTTGTCCCTTAGCCTTGCACACCCTATCACAGCGCCCACACTGGAGACAGGAATAAAGAGAGTATATGAGGGGATCATCTTCATCTAATGTCCCGTTAAGCAGATACTTAATTATTTGGAGTCTGCCATAGGGAGACATAGTTTCCGACCATTCGGTGACCTGATATGTGGGGCATACATCAACACAAAACCTGCACGCCCTGCACTTTACAATTTCTTTTAGCAGGAAATCCCCGACCTCACTATTCTGGTTTACATCCATCCCTGCAGATTCCCCCTGTTGAGTATATCGTTGGGATCAAAGGCCTTTTTCATTGTGACTAAAAGCTCATACAAAGACTCCCCATACTTTTTCTTTAGAAATGACACCCTCTGTGCAGTTAATCCCCATTCTCCCCCACATCCTCCGTATTTTATATTCAAATCCTCGGTCTTTTCCCTCATCTCTAACGTTATCGCCTTCTTTACCTCATTGGCTATGTCTTTAGTAGGAATAAATGCATAGGCATGGATTGTAGGTGCTCCAATATGGCCAAAAGAGATAAACTCCGCATTTTTGTAACTATCTAAATTCTTCACAATTGATTGTGCATCATGAAAGGCCTCTATTAATTTATCTACCCTTGGTGAAATCTCACTGCCAAAGGTCATGCCAAGGCGATACATGTAATTTCCAGCCTCAGCCCTGCTCTGCCATATTTTGCCCCACTCCTCCTCATCACTTACAATCTTTGTCTCAATTGGGTTATTGTCCTTCAAAAATTCGAGGAACTCCTTAGCCCTTTGCCTGCTGCCTTCCTTACTCCAGGAATGTAGACGCATCATTGACACAGCTCCTCGTGGCTGCTGAAGCCCTACTGCCTCAAATCCAATCTTTGCAGCCCTTTCATCAAGATACTCAAAAAATAGGGGTGGATAAATGCCATTTTTATACATGTCTATTACAGTACTGAGTACATCCTCTGTCCTACTATAATAAGCCACTACCTGTTCAAAATATGGCATAGGTATCAGTCTCATCCTTATCTTTGTTAACACACCCAATAGGCCCTCTGAGCCAATAAAATATTTTGTAGGATCAATTCCAGCAGGCCTTCTTGTTGACTCTGTGCCGGTTTGCAGGATCTGTCCTGTTGGCAGCACTACCTCAAAACCAAGTATAAAATCACCGGGCTTCCCAAGCGCTGCGTCAACCCCATGGGCACTCGTATTCACGGCTATTGCACCGCCAATGGTAGCCACTAATTCACTTCCTGGAAATACAGGAAGTAGCGCGTTGTACTTTGCCAGCTCTTTTTTTACCTGGGCTACATGCATTCCAGGACCCACCTCGAAATAACCCCTTTCAGGGTAAACCTCTATTCCCTTCATTCTCGCTGTATCCATCACAATTCCCTTGGTCTTTGGCCTTGCAAGACCAACAAGTGACGTACCGGAACCATGTATATGAACTGGTATCAATTTTTCATTGGCATATTTTAAAAGCCGTGAGATCTCGCTGCTATTGGAGGGCCTAACTACAGCGTATGGCATATTTTTTTCTTCAACATCCCATGGCATCGTGTCCTTTGCGTAAACAACCGATGTTGGCCTGTCTGTGGAGACATAATCCTCCCCGACAATCCTTGCCAGATCTTTCCTTAATTTAGATATAGTTATATCCATGAATAATCTCCTCGCATATCCTCTAAAATCTCAGGGTATATAAATAGTGGAGCCCCACGGGCAAGCCCGTGGCACCACTTGGTTTCGCCGATTCGCT
>JAGYMO010000351.1 GCA_018400255.1 Deltaproteobacteria bacterium | reverse complement strand
CGCACCACTAAGCCCCGCCGTTCGCGAAGCGAATCGGCGAAACCATGTGGTGCCACGGGCTTGCCCGTGGGGCTCCACTTAATCTGAATAAATAATCATGCAGTAATCGAATAAAAAAACAGTAAGGTAACAAGGTTAAACTGGTTCAAAATGCACTATGGGGCTTGGCGGTTTCACTTGTTTGATATGAACGTCTAAAACATATAAGACCGGGCTACTCTTAATGGTTATAGAGGATGATATAAGAGACTTAAAAGATGTAAAGGTGAGGAAAAAGGTTCAAAATATTTAGAGAATGTCTTTAGGGTTGCGATAGATTACGATCAATAAAGGTTTGAATAGCAGCGGGATATTCAGGGTTAAGACTTGAGCTGCTGTGATCGGAATTTTTGGCAATAAATAGTTCTGCCCGGCCGGCAGGAAAGCTGTCCCTTAAAATCCTGGCATGATTAAGAGGGAAATTTTGATCTTTTTCGCCGTGAATTATCATAACCGGCAGGTCAATATCATGGGAAAGATTAACAGGGCTAATAGAATCCAGGCCATTCTTATAAAAAATCTCCATCCATAACACTACCATAGGGGCGAAAAGAACCCCAAAAAAAAGATTATAGGTACGATAAAGGCTGAGAAGTGCCTCTCGGGTTCTGGCATAACAACCCTCCAAAAATAGCAGCCTTACTTTATCAGGATTTCGATTTGCTACAATTACAGCTGCGGCTGCACCAGCCGAGTGCCCATAAAGGAGAACAGGTTTATTCACCCAGTGTAATACTGCCTCTATATCTTCGGCAAAGCGAAGCGCGTTCATAAAGCGATGCGGGCTTGAGTTCCCATGGTCACGGGCACTGTGTATTATGGTGGTGAAGCCCATTTTTCCAAATACTCTGGCCCTGCCTATCATCCGATCTCGATTTCTGCTCCACCCATGGGCCAAAATAACAATACCCCTTGAGTTGCCTTCTGGCTCCACACGCCAGACCTCGAGAAAGCAGCCATCCTTTGCAGGAATTCGAGTGTCGAAAGCTTTACCCCAATCCGGTGTTTCATGGACTGGCTTTCTGGGCAACTGATGTACAAGGTAGGTGAAGTAGAGTGTCAGAAGAAGATAGCCGATAAATCCTGCTAAGATAATATAAAGCAATGTTGTTTCCCTTTCTCGTATAGTGTATAGGCTAAGATGTTAACATAGAGAAGCCCGGCTATTACGTCAACTCAATACATTCCAGCCAAAAGCCTTCTATTATTGTAAATTTGTGTAATTCTGGCGTATTACACGTATTTTGATAACTTTTTAATTTTTTTCACTCTTTTAGCCGAGAAGAGATTTGGACGAGCAAAAAATAAGGGCGCTTTGACACAATTACTGTTTTTATGATAATATTTTTTGCATTTATATAGCTTAGGTATCTGAGAGGTGGATTATAATCAAATACTTATATAAATGTTATGGTATCTTAGTAAAAAATTTCTATAAATGAATGTAGTGTTATGAAATATACATGTGTAGATTATCGGTCCGAGATGAAGCTCCTGGGTCTAAAGAGAAGGTTAGAAGAGGAGAATCTCAGTGAGGAGGAAAAGGCTCAAATAGTTGAGGAGATAGAGGAATTAGAGGAAGAAATGAAAATGGGTTAGGATGATTTTAGTTTTTATGGGGCACAAGACCACATTGATGTAAAGCATATCTTACGAGCCAATAACAAATTCGATCGATACTTTACTGCTCTACGTGATTGTACGGTTTATTTTTTTCCAATCAAGCCATTGCTTGCTTATGGAGATAAGGAAAGATGACTGGCCGCATATAAAAAATAAAGGAAAGGTAAAATGAGAGTAGCCATAATTGGTTTAGGGGGTGTAGGGGGATTCTATGGTGGAAAGCTTGCCTGGGCATATAAAGATTCCCGTGAACATGAAATTTTTTTCGTTGCGCGAGGTGAACATTTGCAAAAAATAAACACAGACGGCCTTCTTTTAATCACAAAGGGGGGCAATTTTACCGCAAAACCTTCCCTTGCAACAGATAGCCCAATGGAATTAGGCCATTTGGATTTAATAATTTTATCCGTTAAGGGCTATGACCTGGAAAATGCTGCCCAGATGATTAGGGATAATATTGATGATAAAACTGTTCTCATACCTCTGTTGAATGGCGTTAACAATGCGAATATACTCAAGGCCATTTTGGCTAAGGGAATCATAATGAACGGCTGTGTATATATAAGTACGCAAATCGTTAGGCCTGGTGTTGTTGAACACGTTGGAGGAAATGGAAAATTAATTTTTGGCCCTACGGAAGGTTCGATTGAGCCATATAGGAAAATCGAGACATTTATGAAAGAGGCTTGCATTAATGCGGTTCTCTCCGATACTATTGATGTTGATGTATGGTCCAAATATATCTTTATAGGCCCTCTAGCCAGCGTAACATCAATGACGGGTCAAACACTTGGGGCGGTTATGGAAAAAGAGGAATATAAAGAAATGATGGAAGGCATGATGAAGGAGATAAAAATGATTGCTGACTCAGAAGGGGTTGCATTGCCTGAAGATATTGTTCAGAAGTCATTGGCATTGACATCAAACTTTCCATATGAAACGAAATCTTCATTGCAACTTGATTTTGAAAGAGGAAAGAAGGCGGAAGTAGAAATATTTACTGGATTTGTTGTGAAAAAGGCAAGAGAGTCAGGGATTAAGACGCCCCTGCATGATAAGGCATATTCTATCTTAAAAAATAAAAGCGAGGTACATTAGATGGGTAAGAAGAGGGTTTTTGTGACCAGAGTTATCCCGAATCCAGGTTTAACTATGATTATTGATGCCTGTGAGGCTGAGGTGTGGCGTGAAGAGATGCCTCCATCTCGTGACATATTGTTAAACAAAATCAAAGGTGCGGTGGGAATTTTATCTCTTGTCACTGATAAAATAGATGGTGAGGTAATGGACTCAGCCGGAGGCCAGCTTAAAATTATAAGCAATTACGCAGTGGGTGTTGATAATATAGACATTCAGGAGGCTACTGATCGAGGTATTCTTGTTGGAAACACCCCTGGAATCCTTACAGAAACAACCGCCGATCTTTGCTTTGCGTTACTCTTGGCAGCTGCCAGACGTATCGGTGAGGGGATTGATTATATACGAGACAATAAATGGAAAACCTTCAGGCCTATGGAATTACTTGGAAGGGATGTTCATAATTCGACGCTGGGAATTATTGGTATGGGAAGAATAGGAATTGAAGTAGCACGAAGGGCCAAAGGTTTTAATATGGA
>JAGYMO010000350.1 GCA_018400255.1 Deltaproteobacteria bacterium | reverse complement strand
GGCGCATTCATCCACGGCTAAAGCCGTGGCTTTCTGCGGTCGGGGTAAATGAAAGGGGGAGAAACGGATATGCTTGGCCTAAACTACTGTGCAGGTTCTCTGCTCTACCTTAATCTTCCTGCTAATTCTCCTGTGTATCTTAGTTTAACGATCCAGGAGCCTAAAGAACCTTTTTGGATTTTAAGCGCAATTGGTAAATAGTACATGTATTCGATTTTTGTGTTTCAAATATTAAACCCAGATTATGCAGTAGCCACCTATTGCGGCCTGAAAAACCTTGTCCCGCCTTTGGCGGGATTACTTCTCAACATATTTATTAATATGCCTTCGGCGCAAAATCGCTGCAAGTTCGCGTTTCGCTGAGGTTTTTCAACCCTCGTGACGATGCCTACTGCATAATCTGGGTCAAACGTGAGTCAACAGCAGACCCCATTTTTTTATTTCTATATCAGGTCAAGGAATATTCACTGCTTTAACATTTGGCTTTTATATGATATTATTTATGCATATATTTTTTTAGAGATATTTCCTCCAAGGGATTATAACAATGAGAAAACCATTCCTTATCTTTTTAATCCTGTTTATCTTTCCAGCCTTTGCAATTGCTGATATTCACCCGGATACCCCAAAATACCGTCAGGCAAGGGAAAAAATGGTTAAAAACCAGGTTAAGAATCGCGGTGTATCCGATAAATTAGTGTTAGATGCCATGATGGATGTCCCAAGACACTACTTTGTGCCTAAAAATCTCATCTCACAGGCCTACAAAGATCACCCTGTCCCCATAGGCGAAGGACAGACTATTTCCCAGCCATATATAGTCGCCCTTATGACAGAAAATCTCAAGCTTACTGGAGGTGAGCATGTGCTGGAAATAGGCACCGGTTCAGGATATCAGGCTGCCATTCTTGCAAAAATCGCAAAGAAGATCACTACTATTGAGATCAGGAAAAGGCTTTACGAAAAGGCAACAGAAATCCTGGAGCAAATAGGCTTAACAAATATAGAGACACTTCATGGGGACGGCTATTTCGGCTGGGAAAGGGCGGCGCCTTTTGACTGCATCATTATTACCGCTGCGGTTGATCATATCCCTCCGCCCCTCCTTGATCAGCTAAAAAACGGCGGCAGATTAATTCTCCCTTTAGGCAACCCGTTAAGCTATCAGCACCTTGCCCTGGTTACCAAAAAAGATGATGATTATACTGTCAGGCAAATCACTGGTGTTCTCTTTGTACCCATGACAGGCTATGCCTTAAAAGGTAACGTAAAAAGAAAATGATAATTCCAGCTGTTTTTTTCCTTTCTCTTTCCTCTATTAGCTTTGAGGTCCTCCTTACACGCATATTTGCAATTAGCCAATGGAATCATCTTTCCTTTATAGTTATAAGCTTGGCCCTTTTCGGCTTTGCCTTAAGTGGAACATTCTTAAGCATCATTGATACAAAAGATAAAGAATGGATAAACAAGTTCTCTCGTAAGGGACCATCATTAACCATAATTAGCCTTTATTCATCAACAGCTATTCTTTCCCTTATCGTAGTAAATATTGTTCCCTTGGACTATTTCAGGCTGCCCCTAGAGCCAGTGCAATCTGTTTTCCTTTTAATAGACTATCTGATCTTATCAATGCCTTTCTTTTTTGCGGGGCTTATAATCTCTATCGCATATTCTCTCAACCCCGCCAAAACAGCCCATATTTATTTTACAAGCATGGCAGGTTCGGCGTTAGGGGCAATAATACCAGCCCTTTTAATTCCCATTCTCGGAGAAAATAGGCTTGTCGTTTTCGTCTCGATCATTCCAATAATTCTTATCCCCGCCTCATTTCTTAAAAGATATCTGCATAACGCAGACAGCCCCTTCTTAAAGCTAAAGCCCATTGTGCTTCAATCAATAATGATAATCTTATTATTCTTTTTAGCCTTTTTCTGCCCCGAAGGTATCATGCCCATGCAGGTAAAGCCCTCTCCTTATAAGCAATTGAGCCGCATGCTGCTCTTCCCCGACACACATATTATAGAGACCTCAAATACAATAAAAGGAAGAATAGACAGCGTAAAAAGCCCTTACATTCGCTTTGCCCCTGGTCTAAGCCTCAAATTCAAGGGCATTTTACCAGAACAAAAGGCTCTATTCAGAGACGCAGACCACCAATTTGTACTCTATGACATTCTGCCGCATAAAAATACGGCCTTTGCCTCATTTACCCTGCCCTATTGCGGGTACCTCCTCAATGAAAATCCGGAAAATGTCCTTTTGATCCAGGACGGTGGGGGCTCAGCAATACCCTGCGCTATTGAATCAAATGCAAAAAAAATTACAATCATCGAGCAAAACCATACAATTGCCACTACCTTAAAGCAGCATTATAACCTCAAGGTAATCAACCAAAATCCAAGGGCCTTTCTGGCCCAATCAGGTAAAAGATTCAACATTATTCATGTGGAAAATTGGGGCTCATCCCTCACTGGATCTTCCGCATTAAACCAGGAATATCACTTTACAGAAAATGCATTCAAGGAGTATCTAACCCACCTTGAAAAAGATGGCATTATTATAATCTCTCGAAAGATTCTTCTTCCGCCTTCCGATTCTATTCGCTTATGGGCATCTGCCTATGAGGCACTGAGGGACATTGGAGCAGAAAAACCATATAAGCACATGGCTATTCTTCGTAACTGGGATGTATTTACCCTGATTGTCTTTGCAAATCCTTTGGAAAACAGTAATCCTGTAAAAAATTTTGCGTCAACGCTTAACTTCGATATCGTGTATCTCCCTGAGATGGAGCAAAAAGAGGCAAACACATTTAATGTATTTAATAGGCCTTACCACTACCTGGAGATCAACCGTCTTAAACAGTATTACAATAATGGCAATGAAAAAGACCTTTTCAGAAAATACCCACTGGATATTACCCCGCAATCGGACAATAGACCATTTCCCGGAAGGGTCTTCAAGTGGACAAGGCTTGGCGAGCTTTACAAAAGCACAGGAAGTAGACTCTGGTCTTTGCTCTTGTCAGGCGAAATTGTGGTCTCAGTTACCTTTATGGAGGCATTTATTGTTGCCGTCTTTCTTCTCTTAGTCCCCCTGTCTATAATCCCAAAAAAGGGTTTAAGACCAACTTTGTTTCAAATTATATATTTTCTATCGGTAGGCTTTGGATTCATTTTTGTGGAGATGTTCTTTATAAAAGAATTTACACTCCTTTTTGGCGATCCTGTTATCAGTTTTACAATTGTCCTTGCAGGAATACTTATATTCTCTGCATTGGGGGGATATACATCCAGTCAATGCAACAGGGCTAACCTTAAATTAATCTTTATTTTACTGCTGATTTTGCTTGCAACCTTATCTCTTTCCCAGGGATTCATAACCCAACAGATTCTCAAGGCGCCCTTTATTCTAAGATTAGCTCTAGCACTTGTAATACTTGCTCCGACAGGGTTTCTTATGGGATTTCCCTTCCCCCTCGGCATGCGATACATGTTAAACAGCACGGTTCAGCGCGCATATGCCTGGTCTGCAAACGGATGCGCCTCGGTGCTTACTTCAATTATTTCCGCGCAAATTGCAATAAGCCTTGGTATCAATATAATATTGGTATTCGCTACGCTTGCATACCTTTTCGCCTTCCTCAGCAGCATGAAAGACTAAAAGGGCTGCTCACCATAAACAAATACGTTCGAAGAAGAGCTTTGATTTCAGAGCCTTGCATAACCCTTTCTAAATTATTTATAGGGCAACCGTTTGCATTCTCGCTACTCAAACCAGCATTATGGATCTGTGCCAAGCTGCGTAAATCTTATGAGAAGCTAACCCCCAATGCAGA
>JAGYMO010000349.1 GCA_018400255.1 Deltaproteobacteria bacterium | reverse complement strand
TTGATAAGATTGAAATTGAATTGATTATTTAATTATCTTTTATAGCCGAACAAGTTATTCTTTAGGACTATATAGCTCCATAATTTGAATAATATATAGAAAGTTTACAGGTAATTGCACATTTCTGGCCAAAAAAAAGCATTCATGTATGCACAAAGCATGCATATATTCATCTGGCCGGGCACGCAAATCAACCTAAATGGCCTTATTTCTTTAAAAATCAATTATAAAATATCAACAATCCTTTTTCAACACTATATTTCAGTCTTCTATATAACATATCATTATTGAGGATATATAGAAAAAAGGGATTTCTCATGTTGGCTATACCCTCAACGCTACAGAAAAAATTTGAAATATATCTGAAAAACAAAGCAATTCCAGACAAGTATCATGGAGCATATAAAAAATGGCTGAGAAATTACCTGGATTTTCGTCTAAAATATCCTTTTTCTCCGGGACACAAAGAAAGCCTGCCTTACTTTATTCAGAAACTGCAGGAAAAAAGACAAACTAAGGCTCAACAAGAGCAGGCCATAAAATCGATAGCTCTTTATTATCAAATTGTTACATCAAGGTCACTATCACATCAAGCCCCCAAACCTGAGAATTCTAAAAGATCCGCGTTAATGGTTGATAAACCATTCCCTAACCATGATGCTATCCCTGGACCTATTCAATATGAAAAAGTTGAGTCTCGGTTTTCTCCTGATCCGGCACCATCACCAAGAGTTCGGGACCTTTCACATGACATGAGGCAGTATAAAATGAGCGATTCTAGTCCTCTCAAGAATAAACAGGAGAAAGGTGCTTCCTGGATTGGAGAATATTCTATACTGGAGAATGAAATTCGTGTGAGACATTATTCTTCCAAAACTCTCAAGACGTATAAAGGATGGGTGCGGAAATTTCAGACATTTACATTGAGCAGGCCCCCGCATTTACTCTCAGCGAATGATGTTAAAGAGTATGTAACATTTTTAGCTGTGAAGCGAAACGTATCATCGAGCACACAAAATCAGGCATTTAATTCGCTGTTATTTTTTTATCGTCATGTGCTGAAAAAAGAATTCGGAAAGATCGACAGTGTTGTCAGGGCTAAGCGAAAACCTTATATTCCTGTAGTTTTATCTCGCGAAGAGATCGAAACTGTCCTGAAGCACCTGGAGCCCCCATATGACCTTGTAGCAAAATTGCTTTATGGCTGTGGGCTTCGGCTTTTTGAATGCCTGGATCTTCGTGTGCATTGCATGTATATACGCATACAATTAAAAGTCTGACAATTAAGGATGCAAAAAGCCCGCTGGATTTTTGAATGTCTTTTCATAAAAGCTTAGCGATTGTGTCTTCATTACCTGATAGCCCCCTTCCATCAAAGGCTTAAGATGATACATGTAAACGTGGTATGCAAGGTAAAAAGATAGAGTGGGCTTTTATCTTTCTTCTGTCTTCTTGACCAATCTTTTTGCTATGAAAACATTGTAATCTTTCTCATGGGGGTTATTTATTATATGTTTAATTATTTCGACTCTTTAAACGTTTTTGAGCATGAATGCTGCCTCCATGCCAGAGTGCCAAGAGTGCTGATTAAAGAAAAAAACGTTAGATTAATTAACCCTCCATGGTCTGGACTCAGCAACGGATTTACACTGCTCTTTGAAGCCTTGGTTTTGCAATTGGCCAGCCACATGCCGGTTCATACGGTGAGCCACATCATTAAGGAATCGGATTATACAATATGATCTTTGCTTGAACGTTACGTAACCAAGGCTTTAGCCAATAATGATTATAGTCAATTGAAAACGTTGGAATGGATGAGACATCCACACGCAAGGGTCATGATTATAGTACCTTGTTTGTTGATCTTGATCAAAGACGAACGATTTTTATCACCGAAGGCAAAGATCACATAACAGTGAAGGCATTCGTCAATGACCTTAAAGAACACAAGGGAAACCCGGAGCACATTACAGATGTTAGCTGTGATATGTCCCCGGCATTTATTGAAGGTATTGCAGACTATTTGCCGAATGCAAAAATCACCTTTGATCGATTTCATATTATGAAAATACTCAATGGTGCCGTTGATCAGGTTCGTAAACAAGAGTCCATAGTACAATCGATACGTAACGGTCATAAATACATATTTTTAAAGAACACATCTAACTTACCCGATAAACAGCGTGAATACGTAAAGAATCATCACTGTCTAAGTTAAACCAAAAATCAATGAGGGCTCTACACATGAGAGAAAATTTTCAAGAACTGTATAAGGCTGAAAGCTATGATCTCTTTAAAACATTATTAAAAAAATGGTACTTCTGGGCCACCCATAGCCGCATTGAGCACATTAAGCAGGCTGCTTATACCATTAGGAATCATTGGCAAGGTGTTCTTCAATGGAAACAATCCCACATCGACAACGGCCTGTTTGAAGGTTTAAATTCTTTGATTCAAGCGGCTAAAGCAAAGGCAAGAGGTTTTCGGAATACGCGATATTTTAAAACCATTGCCTTTTTGGTAACGGGTAATTTTAACTTTGCTCAATTCAATAAACACTACTTACCCATTTAAAATGTTATAGAAGCATTATTATCGAGTCAGTGTCGTATCGTTATATATAAGCAGAAAGAGTGGCAAAGTTAAGCTGTCAACCATGAGGTTTGTTACCTTATAGCAGGCCGCGGCTTAAATAAAAAATTTACACTGCTCACGTTTAGCCTGAAATTTTTTAGCGTGTGTGATATAATAGTTTTAATCTATTATAGATAAAGAAAGTTTTTCTATTTTTTGGTTGGAGAATAAGGATAAGGCAACCTTTAAAAACAGGAGGTAGACAATGCCGGAATTTAGCAGTCCATTTGCGTTACTGAAAAACGATAGGAAACTTACACATGAAGAACTGGTCCGTGCAATCCGTTTCATGATTGCCGCGGAGTATGAGGCGGTGCAGCTTTATCAGCAGACAGCCGAGAGCACAGATAACAAACTTGCAAAAGAGGTCCTTTTAGACATTGCTGATGAGGAAAAAGAGCACGCCGGGGAGTTTCTTCGCCTTCTCAGGGAGTTAGCGCCTGATGAAGAGAAGTTTTACAAGGAAGGCTATGAAGAGGTCGAGGAGATGATCGCAAAGCTTAAGGAATAGGCGATATAGCGATGCTGGAACGCCTGTAACCTTTTCCGTATGTTTTGAGGGCAGCTTGGCGCTGTTTCAATGCCCTGGCGTAATGTTCTGAATGCAGATTTAATTAAGAATAGCGACTGCTCGAATCGGTGAACCATCTGCCCTTTGTATCTTTAAAGGAAAGCACGATAATGTGAATTGGTTTAAAGGCAGTGCGTCCAGATTTGTAAGATTTTCGATAATAACAATATTACGGCTCAGGAAAATTTTATGGATTGGAAAATCTGATGTCTCTAACTCATCCGGGGAAATGGTATCGGATCCAATCCCTTTTAAATCGAAATTACTCAGCCATGATGCCGCCTCTGAAGATAGGATGGGGTAGTTATTAAAGTATTTCTCAGAGCCCCAGAATTGGCCCCATCCGGTTTTTAGCAGCAGAAACTCACTGCTGTCTATTAAATCCTTATGGGGCTCTAATTCATCAATTTCTATGTATTCCCTTTTTCTTCCGGCCAGATTCAAGACAAGGGCCTTGCCGAAAAAATGATCAGTTGGTAGCTCATCAAGGGTCTTTGCCCCTTTAATGATATGGACTGGGGCGTCCATATGTGTGCCGGTATGTGAATACATTGTCATCTTCTTTTCAACAAAACCATCATCATCAATGGTACATCCATCAATGAATACAGGGGACTCTGTGCCTGGATATACAGGCATTTTTGGCGATATTGTATGGCTTAAATCAATTATTTTCATGTTTTTCCTTTTACCTATCGTTTAGATTTTAGAGAATGCCAAGAAGCAAATTTATTAATTAATTCCCGTTTTCTACAGGGCTTTCCGGGCCTTGTCTCGTGCCAGGAAGTCCGCCTGTTTCAGAAGGGTGGGAATCCGGTAGGCGCCATGCATCGATTTGATTCTATCAGCCGCCTGTTCAAGATCAATCCCTGCTGATGTGATGTAGGCAGGACGCTTGCTTTTTCCCCGATAGACCTCTTTGCCTGATGAGTTTTCAAACTTGCTCTTTGCAACGCCAATCACGGGGATTTTGCAATCAAGGGATTCAAAGAGATGTCTTCCAAGGCCGGGTTTTTCTCCCAGCATTACATAACCGTCAACAACTATCTCATCTAGATTTTGCCTGATTGTCTTATATAAACCTAAGATGCACGGAAGCTCCCGCCTGAAAAACCTTGCTGCAACGCTCCTTTCGCGATTTTGCTTCTCAACATATTTATTACTATGCCTTCGGCGCAAAATCGTTGCAAGTTCGCGTTTCGCTGAGG
>JAGYMO010000348.1 GCA_018400255.1 Deltaproteobacteria bacterium | reverse complement strand
ATAGCTGGTACGGCCATAAAGAGTGTACAGACATATTCTCCTTCATTTTTTACCAGCACATCTATAACCTCTTCGGGAGAAAATCTATCGAGCATTATAGTACTGGCGCCTGCGAGTAAGGCAGTGTGGAGTTCAAAACAAAGTCCATGGACATGAAAAAGAGGAAGGGCATGACACATCACGTCTGATTGTTTTATCTCCCATATATTTATAATATTTAGTGCATCATGCACAAGATTCCCCTGAGTAAGGATAGCACCTTTGGGTTTTCCAGTTGTGCCCGATGTGTAGATTATAAGTCCCGGATCATCTGCGTTGATTTCTATCTGGGGCATACTATCTGGGGCTGATCTAAAAAAATCAAGATCCTGGTAGGGTTTTTTGGTATCAATTACGATACTATTTAGCTTAGGGTCTATTTCCTTTATCATGACCTCTTGTTCAGGGTCTAACAGCACTAATGATGCCTGAGTATCATTAAGAAGGTATTCCATCTCCGATTTTTTAAACCCCGGATTTAATGGAACACCAATGGCCCCTATCTTTTGCAGTGCAATATGCGCGACAACAAAGCCTAAGGATTTCTGGAGGTAGAGGATGACACGGTCACCCTTCCGGACTCCTCTATCCATCAAGGTGTTAGCCATTTTGCTTGTGTCACAATCAAGCTCGCTGTATGATAACCTTGTTTCTACAAGGCCTTCCCTCATGAAGGTAATTGCCATCGATTCACTGCGGGAAGAAAAGCTATCGGTAAGAATATATCTCAATGCTTCACTGCGCATATAAACTTCAGACTTTAATAAAAGTTATTTTTACCCTTTAAAAAATATAGCATGATTCGGTCAGTATTGGCTACTATTCAAATATGTATTGAGTTCCCGCATTATTCTGAAAAAATTTATCACCAAATTCCTGGGCAAGGCGCATGGAGGCATGGAAGCCAGTGCAATGAGAAACACCTATTTTTTCCACTCCTATCTCACGCAAGGCTGAAATCGCTTTGTCTACCTGCTCATCAGTTTTAGGGAAAAGGTGAGTGCCTCCCACCACGGTGTGCACACGTTGTTCTCCAGTAATCGTTTGGGCGTGTCGAATAGTATTTATAAGCCCCCTATGGCCACAACCAAGCACAATTACCAGGCCTTCTTGCGTTTGTACAATCAGAGCAAGGTCATCAGGGATTAGGTCATGTCTCAGGGAATCTCCCTCTTTTACATAAAAAATAGGCTCAATACCCTCAAAATCCGTTGTTTGCACTATTTCACCCGTTGTCACTATGGTATCTGTGATATATACAGGCTCTTTACTTAGTGTAAATAATGCCCCATATAATTCCAACTCCTCTCTGTTAAAAGGGATCCCGACAAATGCCTCTCTCTTTTCGTATGTCCTCTTTGTATACTTCAGCTCCCATATGGCCGGATGAGCAATGACCTCCTTGGGTCCGGTCCTCATCAACACATCACGTAATCCTCCAGTATGGTCGGCATGTCCATGGCTGAGCACAATCTTATCGATGGCTCGAAGGTCTATTCCAAGCTTATCGGCGTTCCTCACCGCCGCAAAGCACCCTCCAGTATCGAACAACACGTTAATACCATCTGCCTGAACGAGAATGCTCAAGCCCCATTCAGCCATAAAGCCGGGCTTACCAGCAGTATTTTCACAAAGGGTTGTTAAAGTAACATTCATATAAATTTATCCTTGGGAGATAATAGGTGCTATCTCAGTTTATCATAAATCAGCCTCTGCATCTACCCTTGTTAGAAGCCTCTCGGTATCCTCATCATCCCAGTGTATCTCAGATAGATCAACTTTCTTGGGTGGCACAGGCCTTTTGCCTATAAATGGAATATCCGGCATAGCCAGATGACTTACGACAGCGATTGCCATTAAACTCACCCCTATTATATCGGTACTCAATCTTGTGCCCATAAGGAGCAAACCACCAACAATAAACAGGATACGCTCAAGCCAGGAAGCAGGCCTTGTGAAATAGCCAAACACGCCCGCTTCAATAAAAAACATGCCGACTGCGACGGTAATGAAAACCCTCAGTATTACCCAAGGACTTCCCTGCATGAGAATCGCGGGCTGGTAGATAAAATAGTATGGGATGATATATCCACCTAAACTAAGCCCCATTGAAAGAACGGCTATCTTCATCCACGAGCCACCAGAAATAGCCCTGGCAGTAAAAACTGCCACACACACAGGAGGTGTAATCCCCGCAGCAATTGCAAAATAGAATATAAACAGGTGAGACGGTAATGGCATCAAGCCCAACGTAATCATTGCCGGACCCAATGCAGAAGCGGCAATAACATAGGCGGCAGTAGTAGACATGCCCATTCCAAGTATAATTGCAACTATCATAACCGCTATCAAGGCAAGAAAAGCGCTGGCGCCTGCCAGGTTCACAATAAACTCGGAGATCTTCACACCTAGTCCCGTAGCATTAATAAGACTTACGATAACCTGGACACAGCTCATCATAACTATCAGCATCACAAGGGCTCTGTTCGCGGCGTTAAAAAAGGCCTTGAGGGTGATAATGATTCTTTTAAGAATCTCTGCTGGCTTCAATGATCCCCCCAGAAAAAGGAAAATAAACAAGGCGGAGATGAGAGACCAGCCAGCACAGGTCTGAGGAGGAAGGTAGAGGGTCAGGAGATAAACAAGAATGCCTATGGGAATAATGGTATTTATAATTTCTCTCAAATTCAAGAGCTCTCCCCACTTGGGGATCAAATGACCTGGGAGTTTACTCAAACCGTATTTTCCAGCAAGCGCGTACACGCCGCTCCCTATCCCCACAAAGTAGCATAGGGCGGGAATAATGGCAGCAAGCATGATGGTGGTGTATTTGATCCCTAGTAATTCCGCCATAACAAAGGCGCCCGCGCCCATAATAGGAGGCATGATCTGACCGCCAGAGGATGCCGAGGCCTCTGTTGCCCCAGCAATCTCCGCATGGTAGCCAAGCTTTTTCATGGTAGGAATGGTAAACGTTCCCGTTGTGGCAACATTCGCGACTGATGAGCCTGAGAGCATTCCCAACCCTGCACTGGATAAAAGAGAAATTTGACCAGCTCCCCCACGTATCCTACCGCCTGTAAAACGAGCCCACTTGATAAAGGTATTTCCCACACCGCATGCGAACAGGATTGGTCCGAGCAGGATAAAAATTGCGATCAGTCGGCTCGTAAGGTCAGTGAGTAAGCCCCACACGCCTTCAGTTGTGAGGTAGAAGATATAGAGGAGTTCTTCAAGCACATACCCCCCGTGTCCTATGCTCGCGGGAAGCAAATGCCCCAGGAATGCATAAAGAACGAACAATGCCACCACAATAGGGACTATAAGCCCTAATGTCCTTCGTGTTGCCTCAATAAGCATGAAGAACAACATAGCCCCTAAGATAAGGTGATAGGTTTCATAGGTAAGTGGGTTGCTGACAATGGGCTCCCAATACAATATGATAAATATGCTGGGAGCGCTCCCTAGTATCGTAAACATGATATCAATCATCGAGGGCGAGCTCTCAGTACCGAAAACCAGACGTCTCATTAAGACAGAATCCTGTTTGCTAATAGCCCGCTTGCTCAAAGGGAAAATCAGAAACACCACCAACATCCCGTATGATAAAATGATTGACCCTTGAAGAGCTGGATGATAAGGACGTGTTAGGGAGGTAAAAAGAATAAAGCCAATGGCACACGCAGTGATACCCACTAATATCCATTTCCAGACGCCAGTTAAATTTCTCATTCCCGTCTCCTTAAAAAATCTTTCTTACGGCGGCATTAAAATAAAAAGAGCCATCAAGATATACTATTACGCCAGATGACTCTTTTTAAAAGCCATTGATATATCCCTCAAAGGTGTAAAAAAACCTAAGGTTTCTTTATTTCCACCTTGCAGCGTGCATTGGTTCCTTTACTCCCTTTGGCAGTTAAATCCCAGAAACCGGGGATAGCAACAAACTTGTGCGGATAATTCGTAGTGGCTGTGAACGTTCCGTCCTCTTTCGCTTTAATAGTCTCTCCTTTTTTCCCTACAATTATAGGAACATCTTCCATCTCGAGAACTAGTTCTATCACCTCATCCGGTAAAAACCCGGCACCATTAATTTTCATTGCCTTTCCAGGTATTCCATCACCAACCACGGAAATGGCAGCATTTGAGCCTGCACCATACCCAATGGCTCCGAGGGAGACAAAAGCAAACAGTGCTACTATACCTGAGCATAGTGTAGCAAAACGAAAAAATTTGTTTTCCTTTTTCATAATAATCACCTCATCATCTATCTCGCTTCTGGCGGGATAAGTTTATCAGGAATTGTGAAGCCTAGCTCTCTGTATGCCTTGATAGCTCCTTTATGGAGTGGAATCTCCATATACTTTACCGTTTGGTTCCACATATCTGCCCAATTGCCGTCTCGAGTGATTGGAACGGCATTGGCTATGGTTTCCCGATTTTTGTACACAGCCTTCACTATTCCATATATCACCTCTTCCTTAACTCCTGCATGAGTGTAGTCGCCACAGGCATAAGCTAAGCAGGGCAGTGGCTCGTTCTGGTCTCGATAGGTATTGGCAGGGAGCGTATACTCAAGGGCATGTTTAGGCCATACTTTTTCAAATTTTTCTAAATCCGCCTTGGTAACCGGTAGAAATACAACATCCATGGTCGATTGAATCTCGAGAATAGAGGAATCCAGCGGGCCAATCCTATAAAAGGCGTCTACCGATCCAGCCTTCATTGCATCAATGCCTGAGGAGATCCCCATCAATTTGTAGTCAGGTTTGATCCCCAACGACTCAAGAAACATTTTCGAAAGTCGACCTCCAGTTGTTCCGGGACTAAAAACATATGGTTTACCATGGAGATCGTAGATGCTATTGATACCTCGACCCTTTATAGCTACTTGAAGAACCGGCGCCACATATCCTCCCCAAAGTCCTCGCAGCTGGTCATCTTGCTTGCCCTTAAAATCTGCAATACCTTCATAGCAAGCATACGCAGCGAGATTATGGGTGAGCCCGCAATGTATCAATCTCTTCCTGAGCCTAAGGATATTATCTAGAAATCCTCCCGTCTCCATTACCGAAAGGACGGCCTCTCCCTTGAGTTCCTTATTCGCATTCCGGCACATGGTCGCAAGGTAAGCGAAAGAACCGATGCGTGGAGATACTGCCCCCCATTTTATTCTTGTTACTTCGGCGGCAAGAACTTCACCCGTGATGAAGATGGTAAGCATGAACGATACTGCCAACATTATCCATTTTTTCTTCATAATTGTTCCTCCTTTGTTTATTTGCTTGTTAATGGCCATATTATCTCTATTATTCAGCGTCACCTCCTTTCAAGGGATGCTGTTTCACGATCCCCGTATCCTCAAGCTCAGATATTTCTACATTGCTGTATCCCAGTTTATTCAGGACCTCTTCAGTATGCTCGCCCAAAACAGGCGGCATTAGCCTCACTTGCCCAGGAGTTGCCGACAGCTTGGTGGGAATACCCAGCATCTTTATCTTTCCCCTTAATGCATCTTCCATTTCTACTACCATTTCCCGGTCCTTCGTTTGCTCAAGTTCAAGTGCCTCTTTCACCGTACGAACTTTCCC
>JAGYMO010000347.1 GCA_018400255.1 Deltaproteobacteria bacterium | reverse complement strand
GTATCTTTGTTTGTAATCTTGTGCAAAGGTAAGGAGACCCGTGTATCTACTATGGTGGAGAGATGAGAGGGATAAGGTTAAATCTTGCTCAGGCAGAATACTTAGTGGTATCTCCACCCCATGAAATGATGCAGAACTTTTGCGCCAGAGAAAAGAGATTTACCCTGAAGGCCCAGCAAATATAGCTAAAACTTGAACCTTCAGCCTTCAGCCTTCAACACTAAACATTAAACATTAAACCGGATTTACCCTGAAACCCCTTCAATACCGCTGAACTCGAAACTCTGGTCCCTGGCCTCTCCCATCTGACGTAACCGAGGGAAAGGCCATAAGGTGACTTTTTTAAAATAACTATTTACGCTCTCTTCCCTCAAATTCCTTAAGGGATTCCTGCCTTTCCTTCGTAAACACACACGCCAGGCACGCCTCTATCTCAAAGTCCATAAGCGCCTCAAGGCTAACCTCACCTCTGGCCATATTAAGACCCTTCTTGATCATCTTAATAGAAAAGGAGGAGTTTTGAGCAATTTTCCTTGCCATCTCTGTTGTTTCTGCCATAAGGCGGTCTGCGGGAACGGCCCTATTTACAAGGCCTATCCTTTCGGCCTCTTTACCATCGATATATTCAGCGGTAAACAAAAGCTCCTTTGCCTTTCCAGGCCCAATCAAATCCTGCACCAACCTCATCGCCCCTCCTGTAACCGACGATGTCACCTTTGCCTCGGGAGAACCTATCTTTGCCTCCTCAGCAGCTAACCGTATATCACATGCAAGGGCCAGCTCATAGCCTGATCCTAATGCGTATCCATTAATAGCTGCAATTATTGGCTTTTCAAAACGTATGATCTTCCGTGAGGTCTCCTGGAGCTCAACCAGATAATCTCTATAGTCCTCTATGCTCCTGTCCTTTGAATCCTTAAGGTCTGCACCGGTGGAAAATGCCCTCCCCTCTCCCGTGATGATCAATACCTTCACTTCAGGATCATTTTTCACATCTTCTAAGGCTATCTGAAAATCGAGCCATAGCTGTTTATTCATCGCATTCATGACCTGAGGCCTATTCAATTTAATCGTAGCGATGCCTTCATCCTTTTGATACATTATACATTCAAATTCCATTTCTCACTCCTTTTCTTTCCTGTCGGCCACTAAGGCACAAAGCCACCAAAATTACAAAATTATTCTTTTAATACCCTTTTTTATAAGAGTTACATCGAAGTTTATAAGAAAGCCAAGGCGCTTATCAGTCAATTTTAGATGACTTAATAACTGCGCTGTCCAAACCGGATTCATCTCCTCCACCGCTTTTAATTCACAAATAACAAGGCCTTCTACCAATACATCTAATCTGAGGCCTTCATCAAAGACGATTCCATCATATACTATCGGTATATCGACTTGTCTTTCATAATTTAGATCTCGCTTAGAAAGTTCATGGCAAAAACAGACCTCGTAAACTCTTTCAAGCAAGCCTGGTCCTAATGATTTATGTACAGCGTAAGCAGCATCTACTATTTTTGTCGCAATATCTTCTTGTCTTTTCGGCAAACCGTTGAAGTCCATCTTTAATCTTTGCGCCTTGGTGTCTTTGTGGCCTTTTAATATAATCAATCAAGTATCACCCTGGAATCCACAACAGATAAACCCTTCTCATGGACAATTACCGGATTTAAATCAATCTCTTTGATTTCGGGGTTATCAATCACAATCTCGGACAGTTTGGAAAGGATATACTTTATGGCATCAATATCCTTTGCCTTCTCCCCTCTTATTCCGGTCAAGATTTTATACCCCTTTATTTCTCTAACCATTTCATCGATATCATCTTCTGCGAGGGGGGCTACCCTGAATGAGACATCCTTTAGAACCTCAACAAATATTCCGCCTAAACCAAACATAATAACAGGGCCAAATTGTGCATCTTTAATCATTCCTATGATGCACTCCTGACCTTTTTCTGCCATGGGTGAGATGAGTGTTCCACGAATATTCCTTTTTTCTGCTACCTTCTCGGCATTTGCTACTATTTCTTCAAAGGCGGTTTTAATATCCTCCTGATTATTTATTCCGAGCCTTATACCCCCCGCATCCGACTTATGGATAATAGCCGGGCTCACCACCTTCATTGCCAGTGGATATCCCATTGAATTGCCTATCTCAACCGCCTTGTCCGCGCTATCCGCTAATTGCGCCTCCGGCAAGGAAATGCTGTATTCCTTAAGCAGCTCTCTTGATTCTGTCTCCAACAGATTATTCCTTTTCTCTTCAAAAACCTTTTTAAAGAGTGTTTTTACCGGCGGGCGATTTTTGGGTTCTCCTGTAGGAATGTCCATTTTGCTAATCTTCTTCCGGTTGATTGAAAAATGCATCAACGCACTCAGACACTGGGCTGCCCTTTCGGAGGATTCGATAACCGGAACCCCAGCAGACTTCAATATATCAAGGGATTTGATAGGGTCTCTGGCAAAACTGGTGTGTGCAAAAAGAGGCTTTTTATGCTTTTGTACTAAATCAACCATGTCCTGTGCGGCCTTCTCCTCTAATTCCGCTA
>JAGYMO010000346.1 GCA_018400255.1 Deltaproteobacteria bacterium | reverse complement strand
TATTTTACCTAAATTGCAAGAATAGTTCTAGTATAACTATTTCATTCTATTATAAAATAATGATAAATTTTTGTTGATAATATTAGGAGGATATATTATGGTTGATTTTAATGAAATATCTGAATCATTACAAAGAGGGGATGCTGAAAAGGTAAAAGAGCTTGTGAAACAAGCATTAGAAGAAAAAGTAATACCAAGAGATATATTAGAAAATGGATTAATTAGCGGGATGAATGTCATTGGTGTGAAATTTAAAAATAATGAGATATATGTTCCTGAAGTTTTAATTGCAGCTCGAGCCATGCATGCCGGTATGGATGTTTTAAGGCCAAAATTAGTCGAAACCGGAGTAAAAAATATTGGTAAGTTCGTCATAGGTACAGTAAAGGGAGATTTACATGATATAGGAAAGAATTTAGTAAAAATGATGTTAGAGGGAGCAGGGTTTGAAGTTATAGATTTAGGGGTTGATATTTCTCCGGACAAGTTTGTAGAAGCAGTCAAGGAACATCAGCCCAATATAATCGGGATGTCAGCACTTTTAACAACTACCATGGTGAATATGCCAGAGGTAATCAAAGCACTGGAAGATGCAGGGATAAGAGATAAAGTAAAAGTAATGATAGGAGGAGCACCTATAACTCAAAATTATGCTGAGCAAATTGGAGCCGATGCCTATTCTCCTGATGCTGCTTCAGCAGTAGAAGAAGCAAAAAGTTTTATTGCTTAATATATATATTTTCTAAAGCATGCGTATCTAATTTCATAGGGAATATAAAAATCAATGCGAAATATGAAGAGCACAAGTAAAAAATAATAAGAAATCGTTGTTATATTACAGAAGAACTTTAATTTATTTTTTAAGGTAGCTTTATTGCTTGTCAAAATATTTATAGTATATTTTTGTATATTTAAATTTATTGAATTAGCCAATTTAGTTGAGATGGGAGAATGTAACATATGCTTCATCACATCCGGAATAAGATTTACCTGGTCGAAGTTTTACCACCCAAACAGGATTCAGAAAAGCTTGAAAAGGATCTTGAAAAATTTTCAAATAAATATACCAGAGTTATGGAAAGCGGTTATTGTGCATGTATCACCGATAATGCCATGGGTTTATTGTCATTCCAGGGACCAGAAATAATTGAAGAACTCAAGCTTCCCGTGATGCCTGAACAGGTGATGATTCACCTGAATACTTTTCACCGAAAAGATGATTTGGACAACATTCTTGAAAGCTGTAAGTCAAAAGGAATCAAATACCTTCTGATAATAACAGGAGATGGTTCGGATCGTCTTCCCAAACTACGACCTTCAGATGTAGATACTACGGATGTTGAGTCCGTCACTTCTGTTGAATTATTAAAGTACATAAATCGTGAGTATCCGGATAGTTTCGTCCTTGGTGTCGCATTTAATCCTTATGAGCCGGAAGAACATGAGTTTGAAAAAATGGAAAGAAAAATAAAGGCAGGTGCTACTTTTATTATTACGCAGCCTTTGATTGAGAAAAATGAAGTCGTGGATAGACTTATTAAAAAATATCCTGAGATTCCGGTTGTTGTAGAGGCCTGGATGAGCAGAAAATTATATCTACTTTCGGAAGCAGTTGGCTATGAAATACCTGAGAACAAAGAATTTGATCCCATATCCACTTTAAAAATGTTACACAGATTATATCCGGAGTGTGGTATTTACCTATCACTTCTCGGATTTAAAACACAATATCATTTGATAAAAGACACCTGGACTTGAGTACCCATAATTATAGGGAGATGTTATTAATATGAAAATAGTCGTATGTATAAAGCAAGTACCGGCAACGCACGATGCTAAAATTGATCCCGAAACAAAACGAATCATAAGAGAAGGAATCAAAGCAATCCTTAATCCTTTTGACAATTACGCATTGGAAGAAGGTATACAATTGAGGGATCAATTTGGGGGAGAAGTTATTGCCATATCAATGGGTCCACAAAAGGCTGAAAATAGTCTGAGAGAGGCTATTTCAGTTGGAGTTGATAGAGCCATTCTACTCAGTGACCGGGCTTTTGGAGGCTCGGATACCTGGGCTACAAGCTATGTTTTAGCAAAAGCTATCAAAAAAATTGGGAATGTTGATCTGGTAATTTGCGGAAAACAAGCTATAGATGGTGATACAGCACAGGTAGGACCTGGAATTGCAGCTCATCTTGACTGGCTTCAAGCAACCTATGTTATGGCAGTGGACGAAATATCTTCTTCATCCATTAGGGTCAAAAGAATGCATGAAGATGGTTATGATGTATGTGAGATTCCTTTTCCTGCAGTAATAACTGTAGTAAAGGATATTAACATACCTCGTGTACCATCACTCAAGGGTGTTCTGGCTTCGAAAAAGTACAAAATACCTGTTTGGAAACCCGATGATATTGATGCAGATAAATCAAAAATTGGTCTTGATGGCTCACCAACAAGGGTTGTAAAAACACAACCACCTCCATTCAGACATGCCAGTACAAAAAAGATTGAAGGAACTCCAAATGATTGTGCCCGAAGCTTGCTAAAGGAATTGAGGATGAGAAGTATAATTTGATATTTGGAGATGATTAGATGAAAGTTTTTACAGATAACGAAAAAAAAGAGTATCGAAATATATGGGTGGTTGCCGAAGTTTTATCCGGTGAAATACAGCCTGTGACACATGAGCTAATTGGCGCAGCGAGGACTCTTGCAGATGTTAGAAAGAGTGAAGTCTGGGTTGTTGTCATGGGTTCTGGAATTGAAAAGACTTCGGAGTTGCTTTTTTCATATGGGGCAGATGTAGCAATCATCGTTGATAATCCGAGTTTATTCGGTTTTATCGATGAAACCGAAACAAAAATCATGAAACGACTTATAAAAAAATATAAACCAGAAATTGTCATCTGTGGAGCTACGACAAGGGGACGTTCGCTTATCCCAAGAATAGCCGTGATGAATTATTCTGGTCTTACTGCCGATTGTACAGGACTATCAATTGATTCTGATAATGGTGACCTTCTTCAAACTAGGCCGGCTTTTGGGGGTAACATTATGGCCACTATTAGATCTTCAAATCATAGGCCTCAGATGGCCACTGTTCGGCCCAGAGTTATGAAATCACCGGAACCTGACCCTAGTCGTACCGGAAGAATGATAAAAGAAAAAATGATTCCAGGTGATAGTACAAAGACAAAGAATATTATAGATATTTTCCATAATACTGAAACTGCTGTTAATCTTGCTGATGCCCAAATCATTATATCAGGCGGAAGAGGAATGAAAGGACCTGAAGGCTTTAAACTTTTAAAACAGTTTGCCAAAAGAGTAGGTGGAGCGGCCGTTGGTGCAAGTAGGGCAGCCGTTGATTCAGGCTGGATTCCTTATGCACATCAGGTAGGACAAACAGGACAGACAGTACAGACCAAGGTTTATATTGCCTGTGGTATTTCGGGACAGATTCAACATCTAGTAGGAATGCAGTCCTGTGATTTGATTATTGCAATTGATAAAAATTCTGATACGCCCATGATGCAGATTGCAGATATTGCAGTAGTTGGAGATTTATTTGAAATTATCCCTGAAGTAATCAAAGAAATAGCCAATCTCTAGATTTTCATTTATTATTCAAATAGATGATGATTTCAGATTTTTTGGAAGGCTCTAGCTATCTTTGATAGTTGATATCCGCAATTTTTGTGACTATAGGAGGATAACGAATGTTAATTATTGGAGAAAAATTAAACTCTACTCGAAAAAAAGTTAGAGAGATGATTGAAAAAAAAGATGTCAAATCAATTCAGGATTTAGCCATAAAACAGGTAGAGGGCGGAGCAGATATTTTAGATGTAAATTC
>JAGYMO010000345.1 GCA_018400255.1 Deltaproteobacteria bacterium | reverse complement strand
CAGCACCCTGCTCACCCTGGCCCTGGCCATTCCCTGCGCCTACTCCCTCAGCCGCCGTGGCGGCCTGCTCAAGGTGGTGGTTGGCGGCGGACTGCTGGCGGCGGCAGTATTCCCCTACGTGCTGCTTTTCCTGGCGCTTCTGCAGGTGGCGCGGCAACTGGGATTGGCAAACAACTTACTGGCCCTTTGCCTGCCCTATGCCGGCCTTTCCCTACCCCTAGCGGTGCTGCTGCTGCAGGCGGCCTTCGCAGATATGCCTGTTGAACTGGAGGAAAACGCCATACTGGAGGGGTTCACTCTTTGGCAGAGGCTGCGCTGGATTCTGCTGCCGCTGATGGCCCCTTCGGTTGTAAGCACGGGGTTGCTGGTGTTCCTGTTCAGCTGGAATGAGTTCCCGATCGCCCTCACCTGGCTGAGCCGCAGCGAGCTACAAACCCTGGCGCCGGCAATGGCGCGGATTGCGGGCTCCTCTGTGTTCACCGTGCCATTCGGCCCATTTGCCGCCGCCACAGTGCTAGGCAGTTTGCCCCTGCTCGCCCTACTGCTGATCTTCCAGCGCCAGATCGTGGCGGGCCTCACCCAGGGAGCGATCAAAGGATGAAAGGCACGATCGCACCAGGGCCTGGCGTTCGCGAAGCGAATCGGCGAAACCAGGTGGTGCCACGGGCTTGCCCGTGGGGCTCCACGCTAAGCCAAGCCGTCGAGATTATTTGTTGCGTAGAAAATACATTATTGTATCTTTTTTATAAATTACCTACATTAATGTTGAAATAAATGGAACTCTTAATAGCCCCGGTAAAAAACATTATCATATTAGTAATTAAATACGTAAAGCCATCACCTCAGTAAGTAACAGAATTTACATATAAATTGAGTGATAATTATTTTTACGTTTACTCATTGCGGTGCCCCCCTATTAAACTATGGTCCTGGAAATTCATTGGCACATATTATGCTGTAGGTTCATAGTAGAATAAATAGAAAACTCCGTAGACAAAATTTTGCCTGATTGCTCCAATAATTTAATATATTTTTTGTAGGGCCATGGTTTGCTAATGGAGGTCTTATTTTATCCCGACCGCACAAAGCCACGGCTTTAGCCGTGGATGAATGCGCCTATAGTCGGGATGTCGCACTACTAAGCCCCGCCGTTCGCAAAGGGAATCGGCGAAACCAGGTGGTGCCACGGGCTTGCCCGTGGGGCTCCACTTAACGGAGTGGAAAGAAATTTTTGCTTATGATTGTTTTACCGATAATTTTGAGTAGGGAGGTGTTCTTGACAGGGCAAAAAAAGCTGGGAAGCTACCGGGAGGCTACTTGGATGATGTGTTTTTTTAAACAGCGTACAAGTGTCTTTTATGAGAAAATTATATTTTATTGCCGAGGGGCATGAAAAACATAAAGTATTTTAGGCAAAAAGCTACGATAAAAATATACAATATATCAGAAATGCTTAAACCCGTAATCCTTTTATTCAAATGTTTCTCTCTTTCGGTTTTTTTGCCCTTGTCACTTTTTTCTTTGGTTAATGGAGTGCTATTGGTTTATCGGTGGCTGCTCACTTTTTGATGAGCTTTCAGGTAGTTTTAGAATATCCTGCTCATTTTTGTTTACCTTGTGATTTTTTAGTCCTGTAATGCGAACAAGGTCATTAATGACGAGCCTCATCTTTTTGGCAAGCGCATTCATTTCTGCCGAGGCTGCAGCAGATTCTTCCGCATTGGCTACATTCCGTTGGGTGGCTGAATCTATTTTGGAAACTGCCTCGTTGATTTGTTCGATGCCCTCTGCCTGTTCTCGGGAAGCGGCGGAGATTTCGGCAATAAGTTCACCGACCTTTGAAGAGCTTAGTGCCACTCCTGAAAAATCATTGTTCGTTATGGTAACTAATTCCGAGCCATCATTAATTTTCTTTACGGAACCCTCGATTAAGATTGCCGTGTTTCGAGCTGCATCAGCTGCTCTCATGGCTAAATTCCTTACCTCCTCAGCGACTACTGCAAAACCCGCGCCTGCCTCTCCCGCCCTGGCAGCCTCAACGGCCGCATTGAGTGCCAGGAGATTTGTCTGGAACGCTATTTCATCAATGGTCTTTATGATTTTCTGGGTTTCTTCACCTGTCTTGGATATATCATTCATTGAAAGGGTCAGCTTGTTCATCGACTCATTGCCCTTATTTAAGGTTTGGTTGGCCTCTTTCATTAGATTGTCCGCCTGTACGGAATTTTCTGCATTCTGCTTGGTCATAGCTGACATCTTTTCGAGAGATGATCCAGTCTCCTCTAAAGAGGCCGCTTGCTCAGACGTCTTATCCGCCATTGACAGACTCGCGGCAGAAACATGGCCTGCTTCAGAATTTACATTATTTGCCATATCTCTGAGGGTCCCAATTATACGATTTATTGGATTTGCGACAGACCTTGCAATAAAAAAGATGATCAGCCCGGCTATAATAACAATTGCTATTGTAAGGGTTATATTGAGCAGGCGGAGCCTGTTTGCAGGCGCAAAGATTTCCTTTGTATTTGCACTCACAACCACTATCCACCCTAATTCTTTGGCTTTCTCAAAGGCAATAAGCTGTGATATGCCATTGAATTGGGATTTGATTATTCCCTTGCTTTTGTCAAGGATTTTCTTGCCTAAATCTAATTCGCTTAAATTGAGTTTCATAACCTGAGATTTATCCGGATGGGCTATAGCCAGACCTTTTGAATTGATGAGAAAGCCATATCCTGTTTTACCGATTTTCACCGGGTCTATAAAGTTTTTGCTGAAATACGTTAAATCTACCAGACCAAAAAACACGCCCACAACTTCCTCTTTTTCTTTTATGGGTACAGAAATTGCGAATATGTGTTTCCCTGTTGTCTTGCTGTTTATGACATCCGAGACGGAAAAGGCTCCATTAAGTGATTTCTTAAATGGTTCCCACCCGGAAAAATTTATTTTTGTAACCATATCAGGGTCAGAAGAGGCTACCACGTCTCCGGTGGTGTTTGTGATACAAATTGCTTCATAAAACTTATAATCTTCATTCAAGAGGTCTAATTCGAGGTTTGCGATACTAACATACATTGTATCGCTAGCAGCCTTGCGAAAAGATGCTTGCTTGCTCCAGTTATTAAGTTCAAGCTTGCGGTCGTTGATCCAGAAAGAAATATTTTTCATTGTGGAATCGCAAAATTGGGTGATTTGACTTGTGATTATTACTTCCATGGCATTTTTTGAATTGACATAGGAGATAAAGGCTGAAAAACCCATGCCTATAATTATGAGCAAGATTGTAGGGAAAAGGAATTTGTTGACTAAGCTTAATTTTCTCATTCTAGATCCTCCTGGTCGTATTGATTTTCAGTATGTTAATTAGGTGAATTGGTATTATAAAGCAAGTAATGTGCCATTCATATACTATCTAATTTTCAAACATCAGGATATTTTTACATTCAACAATGCCGGCTAAATCATGTTTATCACATTTATTTTTTTCGTGTTGTGGAAACAAGCATCAAACTGTCAATTTTATGACATTTACTTTTGGTTTTGACGCCTCATTAGAGAAAACGCGTTTCCTCCTTCAGGATGCTTTTGGCTGGGGGATAGTATGCAAAATCTAAAGGCAAAATCAATTGCAAACAGTACAGCCTACAACCGTTCTATCAGGTATATAAAGGCTGGAAGGCGACTGTGCCTTTTTATTTCATTAAATTTTTTTAGTATAGTCTTTCTATTTACATAAGCCTTTTTGCCTTTGGCATTCATCAATGGTGAAACATATATAGCCCCTTTGGCATAAACGTGGCCTAAACTGTTTGTGGCTAAATCTATTATGGAAGGTAAATGACCTTGCGGCATCTCATCTTTTAAGACGAAATTTGCCGTGACCTCGATATTGCTGTACCTTTTATTTATATCTATCATTCTTAAAAAGGCATCGTTTATTGCCTTACCAGTAAGGGGTTTTTGCAACATGGCAAGGGTTTCAGGATCAGCAGATTCAAGCCCTATATTTACGTAAGTGTAAAATGGCAGGCTGTTTAATGATTTGAAGAGGTGATCTTCAGGGTTTGTTAAAGAATCTACGCTGCCAAAAATAAACAGGTATGAATTCTTTAGATTTGAGCGCTTTATGTCTAAAATTTCATAGGCGCTTTTAGCTGCAAATTCAATTAGTTCCGCGCTTGCAAACAGGGCATCATGTTGACCTAAGAAAAGTGAGTTATAGTTAAGGACATCTTGCGCGTAAAACTCTTTCAGGCTATAAATCTGTTTCAATATATTTTCCTTACTCCTGGGTGAAAAGGGTTTGCCCGACTTTACTGTGCAAAACCCACAGTTGTATAAGCAACCATCTGCAATAATCAGGGGAATAACATCATAGTCAACATGTCTTGTATCAGGCGGGAGAACTGTTATTTGATCTCCTATGATATTGTGAAGTCTTTCCGCTTTTTTTGCCAAAGATGTGGGGTTATTTTTTATTATATTCAGGAAGAAGGTCTTCAAATCCCCTTGAATGTTTGAAAAGTTCAATCTTTTAATTTCATCAAGCAGGACTTTAAAGGATTCAAAGGCGGATTCTATTTCCTTTTCATTGAAGGGGTTTCTATTTGTTACGGAGTTGCTGTTATAGGAAGGGCATGGAAGGTAATATTCACCAAAGAAATCGTAAATACCACTATAGCTGTCTGCACTGTAATATAGCCAATCATTGGCTACGGTTCTCTTCAACCATTCGGCCGGATGGGGCCAGTTTTTGCTTATACCTTGAATGTATTTTATCTCACCATTTAAGTTGAACTGGAAGATAAACTCTCTTGTTTTTATCTCTGAAAAACTGCCATATCTTATCGGGTAGCTAACCTTAAAGTATTCGCTTGAGCCTTTCTTGTTGAGTGTTACAGCAAAATTATTAAAGGTATAAGATTTCACGCCAAATAGTATTACTTTAGAAAGATATCACTCGTACATATAATTTACGACCTCGATTAAGGAATACAAGCCTCTCTTGTATTATAGTCTAGGTGCATAGTTTCAACGTCCGCCTCGCAGTAAAGTCTAATAAGCTCAGCCAATTCGTAACAGGCCTTACTACAAATATCCGGCGATACAGGGGGCAAGGAATCTATATTGAGAACAGCCTTTTTTGATTCAACCTCTATTTTGGTGATATCACCGTTTCTCCAATTAAACCTCCTGCACATGACATTTTTGCTAAGGTCGTCGTAGTAAATGACCTCTCCTAAACCTGGATTTTCCTTAGTTCCTCCACCCAACGGAATAAATGTCTCTGTCCCTTTCGCGATTCCTAATACAAGGTTCCCCTCAATTCGTGTTATGTCATCTCCCCCGCAAGGGGTAACATATTTAATCGATGTATAGTTAAAAAGAGCAACGGCTGAATTGATAAAGGCCAGGGATCTATTTGGTTTTATGGCTTGAATGAGATATTTGATAGAGGGCATATAGTTTTTTGGATTAACACCCATTTTTCTATAGGCCTCATCCCAGGCAAGGATTCTGCTATCTTCTGATTCATTGATTTCAACTTGACTGTCTATCTTTTTTTTTAAAAGCCTCTTTATTCTCTTATTTGACTTTTGGTTAGCCATATCCTTAACAATTACGATTCCTCTATAAAAGTCGGGAAATAAATCAAATATTTCGTCTCTTATAATTATTTTATTCATGCTTGGATCCTATTTTGCTTGGGTAGGGGCGCCTCGAACTGCCATCTCAATCGTATAAATGGATGTTCTGGCGGTGACAACCAGAGTTTTTCTTTCTTTGCCGGCGAAGGTCATATTAGCCGGCCTTTCAGGAAACATTATCTCTACTATTTTTTTACCTTTGTTGTTGTATATAGAAATAGATGAGCTGCCTGTAACATAAACATTACTTCTTTCATCAAGGCTCATGCCGTCAGAGCCTTGCTTGCAGAATAGTGACTTTTCTGAAAGGCTTCCATCCGGCAGGATTTTATAGAGCCAGGTTTTATTATCGCCCGCATCTGCAATATATTTGTAAATATGTTGCTTATATCTAATAGATTTGTTGTGTGAAAATCTCTTTTGCGGCATCAAACATAAACTTACCGCTAAAAAAGAATAGAAAGACGCCGCATATTGCGAAGCTAATTTTCTGAAATCCCCTACCAAAGAATTTGCCGCCCTTGAATGAGAGTGCCGATAGAAAATAAAACCACACAAAGTCACACAGCCAATGAACGAACATGAAGATTATAAAACCTAACATACCGAATTTAAAGGAATGAACAATTAAGGCTGCCCCTATGGTAGCCCACCAAATAAGAAAATATGGGTTTCCTATGCTAAGCAAGAAGCCGGCCATAACCGGGGAATAGGAATAGGTGTTAGAATTTACCCTGGGTTGGCCCATATTGCGGAACATATCGATTCCCATAAGCAGAAGAAAAATTCCACCGAAGAAGGCTATGCCTGCCTTGATGTAAGGCAGGCTTAAAAAATATCCAAAGCCATAAAAAATGGCTATCATTAGTGGAAATTCTATAATGCCATGACCGATCGCAACAAAGGCACCAGCATGAGGTGAGTTGTTTCCCTGCCCTAATATGGCAGCGGTAATAGGTCCGGGGGCCATTACACCAGATAATGAGATAAAAATTGCCTCAAAGAGAAAGGTTAAAAGAGACATATTTTTTCCTCGGATAGAAGGCTGCCTTAAGTAAATCAATAAAATGGGATTTTACAGTAACCAATAGATTGATAGAATTGGACAGCTCTATGTATTCTCCCAGTTACCAGGGTTCATAATACCATTTGGGTCTAAGACACTTTTAATCGTTTTTATCAGCTTAGCGGTATTTTGGTCCATTTTTTTCATTGTAGCCTGTTGCGCCTCTCTCTCTCCTTTCCATACCATTCCGCCTAATTCAAAGGTCACAGCGTTTGACTCTTTAATGGCCTGCCTCGTTTTTTCGATATCCTCCTTATCCGCCCTGTTAAAGGAGTAATTAAAGCCAAACATTATACTGTTACCCATTAAGACCTGATGGACATAAGAACACAACATTCCATGCTTGTGCGCTATTTCAATGCCTCTTCTCCATGCTTCGGGAACCTTGTCTATTGGAAGTATAGAGCCTGTATATTCAAATCCTCCACCCTTTCTGAAATCGGCCGCAAGCGCCGCCAGAGGGGGAACATCTAAAAACCTCTTCTTCAGGGCCGGGTGAAGCTCTTCTACAAACGATATTGTTTCCCCTTTATAGCCTTTGAATAAGTTTTTATAGGCGTTCTTTTTTAGTTCCAGTTCCTCCTCAGTATGGCCGGAAACAATAACGATGTAAAAAATATGATTCATCCAGTCCGGTTTTTCTTGATTTATAAGAAAGAAATCTTCAAGGAGATCAAGGTATGTTACATCAGCGATAACATCTGTTATCAAATCTACATCATCCCCAGAAAAGGCCATAACCTCCCTATATTTTGGCTTTGGATAAATTTTAATAGAAAGCTTTGTTACAATCCCTGTTGTGCCGTACCATCCTACAAATAGTCCCGATAAATCGGGCAGAGGGCCCCTTGTAAACCAGTAGGGACTGACCGATGAAGAACCTATTCTACATATCTCGCCTGTTGGTAATACAACTTCCATACCGCTTATCATATCGGAGTTAACTCCGTATCGTGGGGATATATGGCCATGTCCTTGAATCAATGCATTGGCGGTTACAGTGACGGTTGGCGGCGCCTCGGGGGTTGAGTGTTGGAATTTAGGATGGTTTTTCTCAAGGTATGTCCTTAATTCGGCCTGCGAAACCCCTGCCTCTATCAGTGCATATCTGTTTGTCTCATTTACCTCAAGTATCTTATCCATTCTTTTCATATCCATTACAATACCACCTTTATTCGGTACAACCAGTGCAGATAGGGTAAAGCCTCCACCTAAAGGGGTAACAGGG
>JAGYMO010000344.1 GCA_018400255.1 Deltaproteobacteria bacterium | reverse complement strand
GAATCGGCGAAACCAAGTGGTGCCACGGGCTTGCCCGTGGGGCTCCACATGCCAGTCTTGACACCATCGTAAACAGTCTTTTACGAGCGATTTTGGCCGCTTTTGAAAATAGATTCATGAAATGCCGAGCGTTAATCCCGCTGAAGCGGGGCAAATTGTTTGAGGCCTTTAGGCCGAGTTTCTGGAATTTAGCAAAGTATGTCATGAATCCCAAAATGGGCATCATGAGCGAGTAAAATGACTTTTTACAAAACCATCAGACTTAAGATACCTATTTGTTTCGCATGGCATGACTAAAAAATAATAAAAGTATAGGCCCGGTTTTTTGGCCCTAAATAAAAAGCAGCATATTAGGATTTTTTATCATGTATCTACTAAAAGAGTCAACTAACTTGACATTTGACTGGAAAATATTTTATTAAAAAAATTACAGATTGTGTTTGATTTTCACATTGAGATGTGTTAATTAAAAAACATTGTATATATATATTTTCTATAATTGATATAATTTTATAGTAATATATTTATAATAGATTATAATTTAGCTGGCACAGTAGTTGCAAAAATAAGTTATATCTGGGATATTCGATACGTAATTGTAAAAAGTTTTTCCCATGTAGTAATATGGAGAAAAGAGAAACACTTATCATAGTAACGGTATCCTGGATATTTTAAACAGCCTCGGGTTTTACCTGAGGCTGTTTTTTTTAACCCTTTGTCATGTATTTTTTTATTAATATTTTCATAGATTATGCTATTCTGATGTATCATTTTCAAAGTAGATGTTATTATTGTATTCTTTAAAAATTTTAAAAGCTTCTAACGTTCTTTGCCTCGGCATAGGGATTTTTCATCTATTAGAAATGTAATGAATATCATAATCTTCCCGTGGTAGAATGAATTATGTAAAGTAAATATGTATGAGTTTAATGGAATTCTATTCGTTATATATAACTATTTAATATTTTGGAAAAAATGAGAAAAAAAGCTATAGCCTCTATTATTTTGGCTGCAGGCTATGGGAGCAGAATGAAGAATTATAAAGGCAATAAAACCTTGCTGCCTTTGACAGTTGGAGGGGACCTTTATAAGGGTAAAAATTTAGTTATTTCAGAGGTTATAAGAAATCTCCCAGAGGGACCAAAGGCCATAGTGGTAAATTACAGAAAGGATGAGGTAATCGCTGCTACGTCTTCTAGTAATATTTTTTACTATGAGCAACCAGCGGCTAACGGAACAGGGGGGGCGCTTATATCTGCGCTGGAATTTTTTAAGAATCTTGCTTCGGACTATTGCATCATAACTATGGGGGATGTTCCACTTGTTCAAAGGGAGACATACGAAAAACTTGTCAAAGGGCTTGGTGAGAACCACATTGTTGTTTTGGGATTTAAGCCGTTAAATAAGGCCCAGTATGGGCTTTTGGATATAACAGACGGGTCTGTAAAAGGCATTATTGAGTGGAGGTATTGGAGAGAGTACCCTATAGAAAGGCAAAACCAGTTAACAATTTGCAATTCTGGAATTTATGCAGTGGAGAAATCAGCCCTGATGAAATATTTGCCCACATTAGAGACTATGCCCCATTATGTAGAAAAATTAAGGGATGGACAGAGAACTCTTATAGAAGAATATTTCATTACAGATCTGATCCAATTGATGGCGGATGATGGGCTAAATATAGGATTTAATATGGTTGAAAGTGCAAATGAGGTAATGGGTATAGACACTGAAGAGGATTTAATTACGGCACAGAAATTTTATAGAGAGATGAAAAAACGTTGAGTTTCACCGATGATTTTGAGAAAGGTTTCAATGATCACGAAAATTGAGAAATTGACTTTGGGAGGCACTATTTTTGAACGCTTTTCTTAAAAGGTGTTTAGCGCTTGACAGTTATTAGGTGCACAAGGGTAATACGGTAGCAGGGATGATTTTATGTTAGTTCAGCTAAATATAACTGATTTCGCAATTATCGAATCCCTATCGGTAAATTTTTTAGAGGGCCTAAATGTTCTCTCTGGAGAGACAGGTGCAGGGAAATCTATACTTATAAATGCCGTTAATTTGATTTTAGGGGGCAAAGCATCTCCAGATCTTATTCGAACAGGTGCTGAAAAAGCAACTGTTGAAGCATTGTTTCATCTGCCGAAGGAACCTGCCTTTTTACAGTATTTTACTGAGATGGGTATCGCTTTCGATGGGGAGATGTTAATTAAGAGGGTTGTCGCAAAGTCAGGTACTAGCAGGGTTTGGATAAACGGTTCCCTGGCTACATTACAAATGGTATCAAAATTAGGCCCCGATCTTATAAGTATCTCAGGACAAAATGAACATCAGTTGCTTTTAAGGCCGGATAATCATTTGTTTATATTAGATGATTTTGGAGATTTAGCCGAGGAAAGGCTAATGGTTAACGGGGTCTATAGGGAATGTTGTGACTTGAGGGAGAAAATAACTAAACTCAGATCTCATTTGAAGGAGGAAGAGGGGAAAAGGGAGCTTATTGAATTTCAGATACATGAAATTGATGAGGCGAGACTTACAAAAGGAGAGGACATAGAGCTTGAGACTGAAAGAAAAAAGCTTGCCAATGCGGAGAAGTTGATAGATTTAGCTTATAAAGGATATCAGACGTTATATGCAAAGGATGAGTCTGTATTGGCTGTCTTGAGTTCCTTAATGAAAGATCTGGAACAGCTGGTGAGCCTTGACCCAGGCTTAGAGGGACATAAAAAGCAATTAGAAGATGCCCAGCTTCAGTTAGAAGATTTGGCCTTAGGCCTAAGAGATTTTTTTTCTGGACTTAAGGTTGATCCTAAGAGATTGGAGGAGATAGATGATAGATTTCATTTAATAAAAAAATTAAAGAGGAAATATGGTCAATCTATAGAGGATATATTATCTTTAAGGGAGGTACTTTCAAAAGAAGGTGATCAGATTGTTAGCGGGAAAATAGAGCTTGAAGGTTTCGAGAAAAGGCTTGGGCAGAGGGAGAAAGACTGGTTGAAGATGGCATTAGAGCTATCTGAGAAAAGACACAATACGGCGGAAATATTTGAAAAAAAAGTTGAAGAAGAGTTAAATAAACTAGGCATGGCGGGAACAGTATTTAAGATACAGTTTGACCCTACTGATCTTGAAAGGACTTCATCTAAAGAAGATGGTTTAAGCACAAGTATTTCGGCTGATGGCATCGATACATTGGAATTTATGATATCCCCTAACGTAGGTGAGGATCTTAGGCCATTAGCGAAAATTGCATCAGGCGGAGAGCTGTCAAGAATAATGCTTGCCCTGAAGACCATGATGGCTCAATCGGGTTCTGTTGAGACATTAATTTTTGATGAGATAGATGCTGGTATTGGTGGTAGCATTGCTACGGTTGTGGGCGAAAAGTTGAAAGCACTTTCAAGCTATCACCAGATATTATGCATTACACATCTTCCCCAGATAGCTGCGTTTGGAAAGACACATTTTTTGGTTAAGAAAATGGTTACCAAGAGCAGGACAAAGACTCATATATCATTGCTGGAAAAGGAAGACAGGGTTAATGAAATAGCCAGGCTTTTAGGCGGCAAGAAGATATCGGAAAAGACCCTTTCCCACGCAAGGGAGATGTTGTATGGCTAAGGATAATTTTCCCTTGAGCATATTTTAATATGGGAGTTCATACGGAGGCCGCTAAAATTTATGGTATTATTAAAAGAGAAAAATACTGAAAGAAAGGCAAACCAACGAGGTTTCATACATTTTACCTGCCAATAAAGTTATACGCATGCCAATAATTATTTCGATACTATATTAATAAATATTACATGTATAGTTACATGGGAAATCGATACTATGATCTAAATACATACCTTAGGGAACTATTTGGCTGCAGGATTCAGAAGATAGCCCTGGATGCCGGGCTAACGTGCCCAAACAGAGATGGCTCTATTTCAACTGGTGGTTGTATATATTGTAATTCAAAAGGTTCAGGTACAGGTTCCTTTAAGGAAGGATTTACTATCACTGAGCAGATCAACAACGGCAAGGATTTTTTACGACGAAGATATAAGGCTAAAAAATTTATTGCCTACTTTCAGTCTTTTTCAAATACCTATGGGCCTTACGAAAAGTTGAAAGGCTTATATGAAGAAGCTATGGCGATAGAAGATATTGTCGGTCTTTCTATAGGTACCAGGCCGGATTGCGTATATGAAGCAATACTTTCACTTCTCGAGCATTATGCAAAAACTAAGCTAGTCTGGCTTGAGTATGGACTTCAGTCCATCCATGATAAAACCCTTAAATTTATTAACAGAGGGCATGATGCCGAATGTTTTATTAAGGCTGTAGAATTAACTAAGGGAAGGGGGATAAAAATTTGTGCGCATGTAATAATTGGCCTACCCTTTGAGGACAGGGCTGATATATTAGAGACAGCCAAGGCCGTAGCCAATATGGAACTTGATGGAATTAAAATACACCTTTTATATGTTGTAAAAGGCACAAGGATGGAAAATTTGTATACGGAAGGAAAGTATAGATGCCTTGAACAGGAGGAATATGCAAACCTTGTATGCGATTTTCTAGAACTACTTCCCCCTGGTATGGTCATACAGAGACTCACTGGAGACCCTCACCCGGATGAATTAGTGGCTCCTGAATGGTCAATAAGAAAGAATGAGACGCTTTCACTTATCAAAAGGCTTTTTGTAAACAGGAACTCGTGGCAAGGGAAAAAATTTGGCAATAAGGTCTAAAGTGAGGTTTTATGTGGTGGCTTAGAGTCTTGATATTCAGTAGAGAAATTATTTTAGGTGATCGGAATGCAGCTCTTTACCCATCTCGAATTATTATTATTTAATCTGAGTCGCTGTTTTCCGGGTTAGGCAGTTCCAATATTTTTATCGGCTGAATAGCATTTCCGGCAATACCCTTTATTGAGCTGTACATATAAGTAGTATTTAGGACAACCTTCTGTATCTGCTTCTCTCTCTTTTTCCAGATACCTTGCATGGACCTTTTTTCAGACTCTAAATCACTTTGCATTTGGGTGAATCCTTCAACTATAGCCTCTATTTGTAAACGAAATTCGTTACTTGTAAGATAGTCATACAGCATGCCCATCTTTTCACCCTTATTTTCTTGAGAGATAACAGCATTGTTTAATCTAATGATGGATTCTCTTAGAACTGTACAAAGTCCCTTGAACTCATCAAAGGAGCATATCCATACACCATCCTTTAAGCCCACTCGTTCCATATCGGTTGGCATAGATTCTGTTACAAGCACGCCAATGTCTGCTCCCTTAGCCCTGATATCACCTTTAAATTTGCTTATCCAATCACCTTGAAAGCCCTTGGTTCTTTTGCTTTCATAATAAATTGAGCCGCAATTTTTAACTGTCCTTGTATTAACGATTTGCAAACAGTCTGCGCCCTTTGCCCCTTTTTTTATTTCCTCTATCGTATCAAGGGGAAAGTTAGACTTCAGCCAATCCTCTATGGCCAATTCTTGAACCTCACCCTGCAGCTGCATTGAGCCTTGTTCTGCTTTTCGCTGGGCATCGTGCAGCTGTTTATTTAACTGCGTTATAATTTGATCTTTCTCATACACCTTGAGTTGCATTTTTTCTTCTTCTAACTTGCGTATCTTTGCTTTTTCTTCCATTAATATCTTGTTAATCCTTTTTTCTGACTCTGCCTCAATAACATCTTTTATCTCTTCCTTTTCCCTTTTTAGACGCTCTATTTCTGATTTAGCCTTATTAAACTCTTTCAGGCTGTTTGATTTTTGATTAAGCTCCTCTTGAAGAGATCTTATTTGCTCAGATAGCTCTTGCTCTAGTTTTTTTCTTATCTTTTTTTCAAGCCCATGCTTCTCATTTTCAAGCCCTTGTTGTATTCCATCACTGATTTTCTTGTCATATTCCCTTTTTATGTCCTCAAATCTTGTCCTTTCTTTCTCTAAAAGCTCATATTGATAGGTTAACTTGTTTTTTTCTTTCAGCATTTCTTTATTGTATTTTTCTCTCAGTTCATTATCAAGTTGCTGATATAACAAATTACTAACATCTATTTCCTGTCCGCAATTTGGGCATTTAATTTTATTGGTTTGTTTTTCCATAATTTTTTCCAATGCTGGTATTAATGATAAGCTAACCGCCAAATTTTTAGGACACACACCCTGTTAGATATTGAAAAGATGCCCTTATATTGCTAAAAAGCATATCTGACTTAAAGGGCCAAGTCAAATAATTACGATTGACTCTTAAGTCAACTCATCGAAATGGAATGCTTTATTAAAGTATGATTTGAATCAGGGTACGTTTTCTTATCCAGTACTATCTTCCGCATTAATAATTCTTGCTTTTAAGGGAAGCAAGGTTTTTTGCCTTGTGAATTGCCGGCAGGTAAAAATATCTATTTTGTTTTGAGAGAATATTTTATACTAATAAAATAGGTGAGAGTTTTGCGTAATGATAAAAAGCGTTGGTCTCAATTATGAAGCACCATTCTCTATGTTTTTTTTTGAGGTGCCCTATCGCCCCCCGTCTTCGGGATCTCCACTTCGCTCCGACCCCGTAATCAGGATTTCCGCTTTGCTTCAAGAAGCGAGGTGGCCCGTCCCGCTGAAAGCAGAGAGCCGCTGCCTGCCGCGAGTTCACTGTGCAGCCAGGTTAGCGCGAGTTTTTCTCTTTGCAGTGATGGGGGCATTTCACTGATCGAAAAAGATTTATCAGCGCAAAAAAATAATTCTAAAGGTCATCCAAGTTTTTATTATGGCAAAAGGGGTGCCTATAATAAAGCTATCTAATTATATGAGATGTTCATTTTACCGTATTGCAAACAGACAGAGGCCTTGGCCTTTAAGAATATATATGCAGTGCAAAAATTTTATGCTATTTTTATGCCCACATACAAAGACCATGAAATGACAAAATGTGTTATACTGATATTTAATAATCGGGTCTCATTAGGCAGTTGTCCTTTTTATAGCATGGGATTTTTATAGAAACAATGGTTTCCTTTTATGGCTAAAAAACCAACATATAAAGAATTAGAACAGAAGGTAAGGGAGTTAGAGGATAAGGTTTCAGCTCTTAAAATAGCAGAGCAAAAGCAGCGCAGGTCAGAAAGTCGCTACAGGACACTACTCGATTTTGTGCCATATCCAATAATGGTATTAACTAAAGATGGATTTGTTTCTTACCTGAACACCGGCTTTACAACGGTTTTCGGATGGACCCTTGAGGAATTAGAGGGAAAGATTATCCCGTTTATACCCAAAGGGCTCAAGCGTGAAATCACTGAAAAGATTCATGAGCTTTTTAAGGCAAAGTTCTTACCCCGTCATGAAACCAAAAGACTAACGAAGGATGGTAGGGTGCTTGATGTGTCTATAAGGGCCTCTTTTTATTCCCTTTCTGAAGGTGATGATTACGGTGTAATCTCGATTATACGAGATATCACGGAAGAGAAAAGGATTGCCCGCATCAATGATGCTATGCACCGGATTAGCCTCGCCCTTCCACAGTATCCTGATCTAGAGGATATCTTGTATTATATTGATAATGAGATTAAGAGTCTTTTAAATACCGAGGGCTCTATAGTAGTTATGTTGGATGAGGAAAAAAATGAGCTCTTTGTTCTCGGAGCGGCTTATGATAACAGGGTTACGCAAAAGAGGGTAAGAGAGATTCGTTTTTCGCTGGATCAACTTGTGGCAGGTAACGTTATCAAGACGGGTGAGCCTATGATAGTTAATGATACCTCTGAAAATTTTGAGCTTCACCGGGAAAGGGACAGAAAACTTGGATATACTACCAGAAATTTACTTCTGGTACCTCTGAAGAGCCGGAATCGAACCATTGGTGTTTTAGGCGCCATTAATAAAAAGGAAGGGGACTTCGATGATAAAGATGTTGATCTGCTAAGCATGATTGCCGGAACAGTAGCCCTTTCTATTGAAAATGCCAGGGTATCCCATGAATTAAAGAAGGCATATAATGAGGTGACTAGCATGAACAGGGCGAAGGATAGGGCAATAAATCACCTATCACATGAACTGAAAACGCCGATAGCAGTTATATCTGGTTCCTTTAATATATTAAAGAGAAAATTAGATGATATCCCTCGAGAAACATGGGAGTCTACAATGGAAATCGCCCAGAGAAACCTCGAACGCATAAAAGATATACAGTATGAGGTAGAGGATATTATGAGAAGAAGGAGGTATAGGAGCTATAAACTAATCAACCTTATACTTGATCAGTGTTCCGATGAGCTTGAAACCCTTGTGGCAGAAGAGGGAGGTGGAGATAATGCTGTTGGACATATAAGAAACCGGGTGCGGGAATTGTTCGGGAAAAAAGACATGGTTTCAGAGGGTATCCAGCTTGATACGTTTGTGACCAAAAGATTAAAGGATGTTGGCGCATTGTTTTCCCGTAGAGACATAAAGATAATGACTGAACTTGATACAACACCAGCCTTATATCTGCCACTTGAGGTTTTGGAAAAGATCTTTGACGGGCTCTTAAAAAATGCTATAGAAAATACACCTGATGAGGGAAAGATAGAAATTGAAGTCAAAGAAAAAGGTAAAGGCACTGAACTCTTAATCCGTGATTATGGTGTTGGTATTGTAGAGGAAGCCCAAAGCAGTATATTTGAGGGCTTTTTTTCAACCCAGGATGCTATGAATTATTCCTCAAAAAGGCCATTTGATTTTAATGCGGGGGGCAAAGGTATAGAGTTGCTTCGCATGAGGATATTCTCGGAACGGTATGATTTTAAAATTGATATGACATCTACAAGGTGCAGGTTTATACCAAAGAGCAGCGATATATGCCCTGGAAAGATAAGTAAGTGCAAGTTTTGCAAGAGAGTGGAAGACTGTTTTCATTCAGGTGGAACGAGTTTCTTTATCTATTTTCCACCAGCCCACATCAAAAAGTAGGTGTTAGAATACTTTTAATATCTCGTCTCTTTCAAAAAAGGGGACTGGTTCCAATCCTTTTGAGGTGATTTTATTAACGGATGGGACACCACCTGAATAAACATGGCCAATCTTCACTATCCGTATGCCCTTTAGATGTGCCTCCTCTAAAATTTTATGCGCTCCAAGCGAATTTGCTGATATAAGGAGCGCCCCTGAACCGATAACGCCCATAGGGTCGATGCCAAATAAGGAGCAAAAAATTCTGGACTCCTCATAAATAGGGATATATTTTTCATCGACCTCGATTTTAACACCTGAAGCGATTGCCATTTCATGAAGCCCATTTGCGAGGCCTCCTTCGGTTATATCGTGCATTGAATTAACATATCCTGTCTGAAAGGCTATCCGCGCCTCTTCCGAGATACTTATTCCGGGATCAAAAAGAAACGCCTTGGCCCTGTTAATCAAGTCCTTTGGTATACCATGGGATACCAGATAGTTTTCTTTTTCTCTTGCAATAACAGATGTGCCCTCAATGGCAATCCCTTTACTCAATAAAATATAATCGCCTTTTTTAGCACCTCCTGTTTTAACGACCTTATCTTTTTCAACCTCTCCTATCATCTGGCCAACAACAATAGGGCGCTCAAGCCCGTAAGTAATCTCCGTGTGGCCACCTATTAGAGAGATGTTTAACATTGCGCACGCCGTATTTATTTGCTTAAAAACAGAATCGACCTCATTTATTGTAGTCATGGCCTCGGGCAGCAGGATCGTGGCGGTAAACCACCTCGGGTTAGCTCCTGTGGTTGCTATATCATTTGCATTAACTACTACGCTGTAATAGCCGATATTGTCAGAGGCAAATGTTATAGGGTCGGTAGTAACAACAAGCGCGGTTTTTCCCATGTCTATTACAGCCGCATCCTCCCCTATCTGAGGGCCCAAGATTACTGTATCGTCGGTCTGTTTATATTTAATGAGCATCTTACGGAGGAATTTGATGTCAAGTTTTCCAGCCGGCAACAGATCATTTACTGTGGTCTTGCTTACCAAAAATAAACTCCGGAATTTTCGTTGCATCATCTAATATGAAATCGGCTCCAGCGTCAGTTAGGTCTTGACGGGTTTTTTTGCCTGTTAAGACACCTATGGTTTTTATACCCATACGCCTTCCCGATTCAATATCCATTTCATGGTCTCCTACCACGAAGCAATATTTGTAGTTGTTTTCATCCATTTTTTCTAAGGCAAGGGTAAGATGATCAGGGTGAGGCTTAACCCTGGTAATATAGTCCCTGGGGATAAACACATTGCAAAAGCTATCTATATCAGGAAAGACAATCCTTACCGCCTTGCTGCAATTTCTGGTAATAATCCCGACTTTAATCCCTTTAAACGTCAGTACTTTCAGCATGTCAGGTATTCCAGGGATGATTTCTCCATCCTTGGCTGCCTTTACCTCATGCTTGGTAACGATCTGAAGCGCCTCATGATTAAATGATTTGGCCTTGGAGGGGTTATGATTTGATAAAATCTCAGTGGCTTCTTCGATTATCTCTAATACGTATAACTCTCTTAGATTGCCTGGGTTTACCCCATAATCTATCAAAAGGTTTTCAACTTCCCTACGAATGATATCAAAATCAATATTTAAATGAACCAATGTACCATCGAAATCAAAGATAATAGTCTTTACAATCATGGGCTCTCCAATTTTTTAATACTGAGTTTAATTCATATAAGCCGGCAGTTCAATAAAAATTAGCTTGATCTATTTTATTTTAGGTTTGATTCGATTTATTGCGGCCCCTAATAAGGTGATATCAAGCATATACTTTTTTAATTTTAAAGACGTTTTTTAAGGAAATTTAGTGAATTTTATTATAATCATGAATATACTTTTTATGGGGAGACGAAAAAAATCTTTTTTAGAAATATAGAATGAGCGAAAAACAAATAAATTTAGAAACCTTAAGCATTTCAGTTTCAAGGCACAATTTTTATTCATTTTTAATACATGGCATATTTTTAGCGCTTGCCCAGAATTTTATGGATATTGATACGATCATTCCATCAATGTTGATTGAATCAGGTGGTAGCTCTTTGCATATAGGCTTTTTAACAGCCATTATGCTGGGAGGGTCAAGCTTTACGCAGCTTTTCTTTGCCCCTTATCTACAGAATAAAGGCTTTAAGAAAAGATACCTTTTGCTTGGGATTAATTCAAGGATTGCCTCTCTTGCCGGATTATCACTGCTATTCTTTTTTTTCATGTCATTTAGCGGGGATGTATGTATTTTGTTCATCTTTGTTCTTATTACTGTTTTTTCTTTTAGCGGGGCATTTGCAAATATCAGCTACACGGATATCTTAGGTAAATCGGTTTTGCCTGATGCCAGAAAGTCATTTTTTTCTCTAAGGCAAATATTGACCGGCTCCGGGGTTTTAATTTCATCCTTTTTTGCCCGCAAGGTATTAATGTCTCATCAATTTCCAGTGAACTATGCATTTATGTTACTAATCGCGGCAGTTTTTCTCAGCCTTGCGTCGATTGGCTTTTGGCGCGTTAAAGAAACATTCTCATCGGGTTATAAAATTAATGGTCTGAAGGCTTTTTTAAATGCAGTTAGACGGGAGATACAATCTAATTCACGGCTGAAATATTACCTTGGGTTTGTTAACACACTTGGTATCAGCGTTGCTATATTGCCTTTTCTCATATTGTATGCCAATGAGTATTTTCAGGTAGATAGCTCCCAGGTAGGAAAATTTTTAATATTTAAGGTATTCGGGGTAGTATTGACAGGGATGTTATTGTTTATTCTTTCAAATAGAATTAAATATCGTTTTCTATTGTATAGCAGCGTACTGTTGACATTGTTTATTCCTTCATTTGTGATGGCCTCACATAGTGCTTCAGGCTTTTCCTTGGTGTTTATTTTAGGTGGTGTAATCTATGCTCTTTATACAGTTTCAATAAATGGAGTCTTACTTGAAGTTTCAGACAATCAAAATAGGGCACTTTATACTGGACTGGCCGGTGCGGGAAATATTCTTCCCACGTTATTCCCGATTTCAGCAGGGTGGGTTATACAGTCTTACGGGTTTAATATCTTCTTTATTATCTTTATGGCATTTGTCGCATCTTCACTTATTTTTATCTATAAA
>JAGYMO010000343.1 GCA_018400255.1 Deltaproteobacteria bacterium | reverse complement strand
CGCATTCATCCACGGCTAAAGCCGTGGCTTTCTGCGGTCGGGGTAAAATTTATCTAAAACAATAAGGAGGTTAAGACGTGAGTGAAGTAACAGCTCCCATGGCTGGGAAAGTGATTGATGTTAAGGTTGCAGTTGGTGATGCAGTTAATGAGGATGACGAATTGATTATTTTGGAGGCTATGAAGATGGAGATGCCTGTGGTTTCAACAGCTTCAGGGACGATAAAGGAGATTAAATGCAGTAAGGGAGATGCCGTTGGCGCAGACGATGTTTTAGTAGTGATTGAGTAGGAATAATCTTTTGTCTTGAATAGCTTTAAGTGCCCTGTCGGATTGTAGGCAGGGCAATTTTTTTAGCATAACACGCAAAGGGCTTACTTTTTATGTTGCAGGTTATGGCTTATATTTAATATATTTCCGTCACTTATTTTGATTTTAGGAGAGTTATACCAATGATAAAATGGATGATTGGACTAAAAATATGTGCATTTGGCTTGGGTGCTGTCTTTTTGTGCCTGGCTGCATTGATAACATTTATATATTTATTTGGAATTATCTTGAAGAGTATAGAAAAAAACAGTGTTAAAAAAGCGGGCTGATTATGACTAGTTTAATTTTGAATACAGGAATTGTAAATCTATCCCTAGGGAATTTTGTAATGTGGCTCATAGCCTTTTTATTTATTTATTTAGCGATAGAAAAGAATTATGAGCCTCTCCTTTTAGTGCCTATTGGCTTTGGAATATTAGCAGTAAATCTTCCACTTACTTTTTTGATGAAAGAGGGCAGTGGCCTATTGTGGAAATTTTACCATTACGGATTAGAGTGGGAGGTGATACCCCCTCTAATCTTTCTGGGCCTTGGTGCTCTCACAGATTTTGGCCCAATGATCTCTAACCCAAAAACACTCATACTTGGAGCTGGAGCGCAATTTGGGGTCTATGCGGCCTTTTTCGGGGCTATATTAATCGGTTTTGACATACCAGAGGCTTGTTCAATTGGAATTATTGGGGGTGCTGACGGCCCTACAACTATTTTTACAACCGTGCATCTTGCACCACATTTGCTAGGGGCAACGGCTGTAGCCGCATATTCATACATGTCTCTTGTTCCAATAATCCAGCCGCCCATAATGAGGTTATTGACCAGTAAAGAGGAGAGAAAGATTAGGATGAAGCAGTTAAGGCCTGTTTCAAAAAAAGAGAAAATAATATTTCCTCTTATAACGGTTGTGGTTATTTGTCTTATTGTACCGGCATCTGCGCCACTTATGGTAATGTTTATGTTAGGTAATCTTTTTAAAGAATGTGGTGTTGTTAAAAGGCTTTCAGATACAGCAGCAAATGAACTTATGAACATAGTAACCATACTTCTTGGAATTAGCGTGGGCGGTACCATGTCCGCAGAGCATTTTCTGAAACCACAGGTTATATTCGTTTTTCTCATGGGTCTTGTGGCATTTGCCTTTTCTACTGCAGCGGGTATATTATTGGCAAAGTTTATTAATATTTTCGCAACGGAAAAAATAAACCCATTAATTGGCTCTGCCGGAGTATCAGCAGTACCTATGGCAGCAAGGGTAAGTCAGATGGAAGGTGCAAAAGCAGATCCTAAGAACTTTCTGCTCATGCATGCTATGGGTCCTAATGTTGCAGGGGTAATTGGTACTGTTGTTGCTGCGGGGGTTTTCTTAAGTTTGGGAAACTGATGAAAGGAGGTAAAAGATATGGTTGATGATAATAGTTTAGAGGAAGTTACAGAGGCACATAAAAGGTGGTCAAACAAGGTAGAATCTCAATTGAACAAAAGGCCGGAAAGGAAGGACGCCTTTCATAATACCTCCGAAATACCTCTAAAGAGGGTATATACTCCTGTCGAGATGGCTAACTTTGATTATCTCAGGGAATTAGGTTTTCCCGGGGAGTATCCTTTTACGAGAGGGGTTCAGCCTACTATGTACAGGGGAAGATTTTGGACTATGAGGCAATATGCAGGCTTTGCCTCTGCCGAGGATACAAACAAGAGATACAGGTTTCTCCTGGAGCAAGGGCAGACGGGACTTTCAGTTGCTTTTGATCTCCCAACGCAGATAGGCTATGATTCGGACCATCCATTGGCGCAGGGGGAGGTAGGAAAGGTAGGAGTTGCTATCGATTCAGTAAAGGATATGGAAACACTGTTTGATCAGATTCCCTTGGGTAAGGTAAGCACATCCATGACAATAAATGCTCCCGCTGCTGTACTATTAGCGATGTATTTAGCAGTAGCCGAAGGGCAGGGCATCTCCTCCAAAGATCTTAGGGGAACCATTCAGAATGATATCTTAAAAGAATATTCAGCAAGGGGCACGTATATCTTTCCCCCTAAGCCATCTATGAGAATTATCACAGATATTTTTTCATTTTGCTATAAAGAAGTGCCTCAGTGGAACACGATTAGCATCAGCGGTTATCATATTAGGGAGGCAGGCTCAACTGCGGTTCAAGAGGTTGCCTTTACTCTGGCAGATGGCATTTCTTATGTTGAGGCGGCCCTTGACGCCGGGCTTAATATAGATGAATTTGGCCCTCGTTTGTCCTTCTTTTTCAATGCGCACCTGGATTTCTTGGAGGAGGTTGCTAAGTTTAGGGCGGCTAGAAAACTTTGGGCGAATATTATGAAGGAACGATTTAATGCAAAGGATCCGCGTTCATTGATGATGAGATTTCATACTCAAACGGCAGGATGCACACTAACTGCAAAGCAGCCAAAGAACAACATAGTAAGAGTTGCCTTTCAGGCGCTTTCCGCAGTTTTAGGAGGAACCCAGTCGCTGCATACGAATTCAATGGATGAGGCATTTGCCCTGCCAAGCGAAGAGGCCGTTCAAGTAGCCTTAAGAACACAGCAGTTAATAGCCCATGAATCAGGGGTAGTTGATACGGTTGATCCATTGGGGGGTTCATATTATATCGAAGAGTTAACGAGAGAGATTGTTGAAAGATCTCAAGAATATATTGCTAAGATTGATGAGCTTGGAGGAGCGCCTTCTGCTATTGAAAAGGGCTATATACAAAAAGAGATTCAAGATAGTGCCTATCGTTACCAGAGAGAGATTGAGAAGGACGAGAGGATTGTAGTAGGTGTAAACAGATTTCAAATAGAAGAAAAGCCGCCGAAGGGGCTGTTAAAGGTAGACCCGGCTGTACGGGTTTCTCAAATTGAGAAATTAAAAAGACTAAAGGAAGAACGTGATAATGAAAAGGTTAAAGGTAGCCTTGCTAAATTGAAGCAAGGGGCTGAGGGAGATGATAACCTTATGCCTCTGATCGTAGATGCAGTAAAGGCCTATGCAACACTAGGGGAAATATGTGATACACTGAGAGAGGTATTTGGAGAGTATCAGCCAGTGGGCACTATTGGATGATACTATCGCGTGTGATGAATAGCTGTCTAATGTTTAACATCAAGAGTTTCTAACCTTAAAGTGAACATTGCCAATATATGGATTACAAACGACTGTTTATAGATAAAGGATTAGACACTATGTTCAATCTTGGGGGTATAATCGATGGAGAGTAAAAGAAAAATTAGGGTCTTAGCTGCTAAACCTGGACTTGATGGGCATGATAGAGGGATAAAGGTTATTGCCAATGCCTTAATGGATGCGGGAATGGAAGTGGTTTATACAGGGCTGAGGCAGAGCCCGGAGCAAATTGTGGAAACGGCCATACAGGAGGATGCAGACGTCATCGCCTTGAGTATCCTTTCTGGAGCTCATGATTTCTTGTTCCCCAGAATAATGGAGCTATTAAAAGAAAAGAATGTTGATGACATCTTAGTCATCGGCGGAGGTATAATACCCGAGGAGGATATACCCTCGCTAAAAGAGATAGGCATAGCACAGATTTTTGGCCCTGGGACATATACGGCTGATATTGTCCGTTATATTGAAAATAATCTGAAACGTTAACAAGCAATAACTCTTTAACTAATTAAACTTTGCCATGATTGAGCTTAACGAGGAACAAAGGATTATTCTAGACAATGTAAAGAGGGTGGCTAAAAATCGCATAGCACCTATAGCGGCGCAGATTGACAGTGAGGGTGTTTTTCGGTGGGATATAGCACGTCTTCTTGCGGAAATGGGTTTGCTGCAGATATTTCTTCCGCCATCCTATGGAGGGCTTGAAGAAGATAAGACACTCATGTTCTGTTTATGTGTAGAAGAGATAGCAAAGGCCTGTTCTTCTTCCGCTTTGATGCTCATTATTCAGGCCGTTGGTAGCTTCCCAATTATATCTGCCGCAAATGAAGACCAAAAAAATCGTTTTTTCCCTCGTCTCGCAAAAGGCGAAGAGCTCATTGCCTATCTGGTGACAGAACCTTATGCTGGCTCTGATGTATCTGGTATCAGGGCATCGGCACAGAAAAACGGAAACATATATATTTTGAATGGACATAAATGTTTTTCCACAAATGGTGGCGTCGCATCTCTTTACAGCGTTCTGGCTAAGACAGGCACAAAAGAGTTTACCTTTTTTGTGGTGGAGAGGGACCAGCAAGGCGTATCTATAGGTAAGGAAGAGAATAAGCTTGGGTTTAGAGGCAGTAACACTACAGAGGTAATTTTAGAGGATGTAAAGGTTTTAGAAAAGAACAGGCTTGGACAGGATGGACAGGGGTTTTTTATAGCCATGAAGGACTTTGATATGTCCAGACCGGGCATTGCCGCACTTGCCTTGGGAATAGCAGAAACTGCATTAGGGTTAGCCTTGGATTACGCGGATAAAAGAGAGACCTTTGGCAAACCCCTTATTTCAAGGCAATCGATAAGTTTTATGCTGGCTGATGCAGCCATTCAGATAGAGGCAGGCAGAGGCCTTATGTTAGACGCAGCCAAAATGAACGATAGAGGCGAGCCAAATTCAAAGTTAGCATCTATGTCTAAGTGTTTTTGCAGCGATAGTGCTATGAAGATTACAACAGACGCTATTCAGATTTTTGGAGGCTATGGGTATACAAAAGATTACCCTGTTGAAAGGCTGTTTAGGGATGCAAAGCTAACTCAGATATTTGAGGGGACAAATCAGATACAGAGAATGGTTATAGCCCGCGAAATGTTAAAGGAGAAAAGATAAATATTCATCGAAATGGATTAGAGAATAAAAAGATTTATTCTTTAGAATCAAGCTTAATATTGAAGCCCTTATTGATTTTCATAACTATAAGTCCCGCATTATGCCTATAACATAATAAGGGCTCGTTACATTTAGTACCACGTCCATTAAAATGGGTGTGGTTTTTTTGTTTTTGAGTAAAATACCTCATTAAATTTATGTATAAATAGTGATAAAATTATTGACAAGTTAATGTGACTATGATGTAGTTACATTATAGCTACATTCATAAAATAATTCTAAGGAGGTAATTGTGAGGTTAGAAGGAAAAACAGCATTGGTAACTGGAAGCAGCAGGGGTGTTGGCAGAGCTATAGCGCTAGCTTATGCCAGGGAAGGGGCAAATGTTACTGTTAATTATACCTCCAACAAGGATGCGGCAGATCAGGTTGTCTCGGAAATAAAGGAAATGGGAAGAAATGCCATGCCTTTTAAAGCAGATGTTGCAAGGCCAGATGATGCGGAGGCATTGGTTGCTGATACCATTAAAGAATTTGGCAGCCTGGATATATTGGTAAATAATGCGGGATTCAGCAGGCCGGCAATGTTACTCAAAATGAGTGAAGAACAGTGGGATGAGGTAGTTGACATCCATCTTAAAGGCGCATTCCTTTGCACTCAATTTGCTGCGAGACAAATGAAGGAGCAGAGCAGCGGTAAGATTATAAATGTGACGTCTGTGGCAGGTATTGTAGGGACTGTAGGGCAGATAAATTATAGTGCCGCAAAGGGAGGGCTTCTGAGTTTTACTAAATCTGCTGCAAGGGAACTGGCGAGGTACAATATATGCGTTAATGTCATATCTCTTGGTATAGTTGCCACTGATATGACAGAAAAGATCAGAACAGACGAAAAGCTAAAAGAGGTATACATGAACAGGATACTGCTTAAACGTTTTGCTGAACCGGATGATATATCACCGGCGTTTATTTTTTTAGGGTCAGATGAAAGTAGTTATATAACCGGCCAACTTCTTTGTGTTGATGGCGGTTACGGAATGATATGATTGTTTACCGTGTATATTGAGTTTTTTGAGTTCATAGGGTTTAAACTCAGTAGATTCAAAAGACCCAACAGGCACTAGAAGCCAAACAAGAAAGGAGGATTACAATGGCAAAAGTACCAGATATGATTCAAACATGGCAAATGGTTCAACCTACCACAAGAGATAGGGAAACCGGAGAGGTAACACCAGGGAAACTTGAGAAGAAAGAAATACCGGTTCCTGAATTAGCCCCTGAAGATGTACTTGTAGAAATAGCGGGATGCGGTGTATGCCATACAGATTTAGGATTTTTTTATGATGGGGTGCCAAATGTTAATAAACCGCCGCTTACCTTAGGGCATGAGATTTCTGGAACGGTGGTAGCAGGTGATGAAAGCTGGATTGGGAAAGAGGTTATTATTCCCGCAGTAATGCCGTGTCGAAAGTGTTATCTATGCAAGACAGGAAGGGGGAACAGATGCCTGAATCAAAAAATGCCTGGCAATAGCCTTGGGATTTATGGTGGCTTTTCAAGCCACATACCTGTTCCGAGCTTGGATCTTTGCGAGATTAAAGATAGGCAAGGTATCCCGCTATCTCACTTTGCCGTAATAGCGGATGCAGCGACTACCCCTTACCAGGCCGCAAAGAGGGCTGATATCCAACCGGGCGATAATGTCGTTGTTATAGGAATTACAGGAGGTGTTGGTCAATACCAAGGGCAATTAGCCAAGGCATTAGGCGCCAAAACAGTTATTGGTATAGCGCGAAGCCAGGAAAAATTAGACAGGGCTCTAAAATTTGGTGCTGATCTTGTTATAAATTCAACAGACAAAAACGAAAAAGACATATCAAAAGAATTCAGGAATATATGTAAAGAGCAAGCGTTACCAAATTTTGGTTGGAAAATTTTTGAGGTGACAGGCACAAAGCCGGGTCAGAATATAGCTCTCAGTCTTCTTGGATTTACCGGAAAGCTAATAGTGGTAGGTTTTGGCCTTGCCAAGACGGAGTATGCAATAGGAAGACTTATGGCATTTGACGCGGAGATTATAGGTACGTGGGGCTGCCTCCCCGAGTATTACCCGGCAGTATTGGATATGGTCTTGAACAATAAGATTAATATTGAAGAGTTTGTGCAGACTCGTCCAATGAGCACTATTGCGGAGACCTTCGAAGAGGCTCATAAGGTGCCGCCTATGAAGAGAATAGTATTGGAACCTGATTTTTAAGTAGTGAAATTAAATTATAATAATTTTAATAAAGGAGGGACATTATGTCATTAGATTGGTTAGTTAGAGACAACGAAGTCAAAGACCACAACCTTTTTGGAGATGAATTCTTAGGAACGGAAGCACCGTGTACCACCTATGAGAAAAAACCTCTCATCAATCCCAATACAGGTGAGCCTGTAGAAGGATTATCAGTTGCATGGGTAACATTGAACAACCCTGCGCAGTATGGTTCATATACCACCCAGATGGTGAAGGGTGTTATTGCTGGTATGCACAAAGGCTCTATGGATAGAGATGTTCAGGCCATCATTTTTACAGGCGTTGGTGATAAGGCGTTCTGCACGGGTGGGAACACCAAGGAATATGCGGAATATTACTCCAAGAGACCGCTTGAGTACGTACAGTATATGGATTTGTTTTCCGGTATGGTGGATGCTATCCTGAAGGCTCGCAAGCCGGTTATTTGCCGATGTAATGGGATGCGGATTGCCGGCGGCCAGGAAATTGGGCAGGCATGTGATTTTACCGTTGCTGCAGATACAGCTGCTTTTGGCCAGGCAGGGACTCGTCATGGCTCTACGCCAACAGGTGGCTCAACAGATTTTCTACCCTGGAATCTTAGTATGGAGCAGGCAATGTGGCAGGCCACAGCAAACGAGATGTGGAGTGCAGCAAAGATGGAAAGGTTAGGCTTGATTACCAAGGCTGTTCCAATAAAGAAGGATAGCACTGGGCAATGGGTTAGAGACCCGAGAGTCATTACAGATAGATATGTGGATAATGGCGACATCATTTACGGAGAGTTCAAAAAAGGAAGTGAATACAAAGAAGCCAATAACACGCTAAAGGGACTTGAGACAGATTGGTCTAAACTTGATGAGTTTGTAAATAACATGGCATGGACCTTTACAAATACTACCTTCCTTTGCCTGATGAATACAATCGAAAGTGTCAGGGTTAAAAAGAAGCATTACTGGGATATGCTTAAGGGTGGCCAGATTTACTGGTTAGGAGCTAATATGAATGTTGAAGCCTACATTGGTTTCAACACCTTTAATGCCCAGAAGATCACCGGTAAGAGGGAGATGGACTACCTTGCCTATCGTAGAGGACTGGCTGATGTAAGGACCTTTGACGATTCCTTCTTCGAGGAAGTAATACCAAAACCACAAAAGTAATTGGAGCCCTGGAGAGGAATTTTTAGATATAAGGCAACATTTATGGCAGGAAGGGTTAGCATAGCCCGCCTGCCATTTTTTTAGAGAGAGGAGTAGAGAGTATGGGATATGAACACATAAAGGTTGAATTTAATGATGGGCTTGGGACTATCACCCTTAAAAGACCGCCCGTGAATATTTTGAATATCGCTATGATGGATGAGGTTAATGATGTTTTAGGATCATGGCAGGACAATAAGGAACTCAAGGTCGTTTTGTTTAATGCTGAGGGCAAGTGCTTTTCTGCAGGCGTTGATGTTGGAGAACATGTGGGTGATCTCGCGCCAAAGATGATAAAAAGCTTCCATGGTATGTTTCGGTTAATGGATAAATTGGGTGCTCTTACTGCAGCATCTGTTTTCGGATCTTGCTTAGGTGGAGGTTGCGAGCTGGCGGTTTTTTGTGATTTGGTAATTGCAGACGAGACGGCAAAATTTGGGCAACCGGAAATACAGGTAGGCGTACTTCCCCCAATTGCCGCCCAGACAATGCCCAGGATAATCGGAATGAAGGCAGCCATGGATTTGATCTTATCAGGGAGGATTATTTCCGCGCAGGAAGCTGCGAACATTGGTCTTATAAACAAGGTTGTGCAAAAAGACCATTTATTAAACGAGACAGATGAATTTGTTCAGCCCTATCTTTCCCTAAGCGCAGAAGTTATAAGGGTTACAAAAAAGACAATAAAGGCGGGCCTGTTGGATGATTTTGAGCCATCATTAAAGGTTATTGAGGATATATACCTTAATGAGTTAATGAAGACAGACGATGCCCAGGAGGGACTAAAGGCATTTCTTGAGAAGAGAAAACCGGTATGGAAGAATTCTTAATGTGAACCGTGCGTTAGTGTGGGGAGGATAGACAGGCTTTTGCATAGTTAAAGGCTTACGTAATTTATGCAAAGGAGTCAAAATCTTATAGTTGATGATGGGCACGGCCAAATATCTTTATAGTCAGTCGACTTAAAATAGCCTGCTATATTTCTATTTCCATTCCCTCGCGGGCAAAAAAAACTTCTGTGTTGATTGTATTACGCGGATTACAATATTTTGCAGTCAGTTCGTCTAAGTGGGCATCTGTTCTCATTGGGTCATGATGAAAAAGGGCCAGACGTTTTACGCCGGAAAGCTTTGAAAATTTTATGGCATATTCAATCGAGGTATGTCCCCATCCTATTTTAGCGGCTTCGTATTCCTCTTGGGTATACTGAGCATCATATACCAGGAGGTCGGATCCTTCCAAGAATTTGTCCACTCGATTGTTTTCATCTCTGGCTGCTTTTTCTCCTTCCTGTGCCATGATTTCATCATAATATGGATCGTTAGGATCGGTGGAGAATAGGTTTTTGAATGGCTCTGTGTCATAGGCGGTACAAAAAACCTTGTTTTGGAATTCAAGCCTGTAGCCAAGACATAAAACAGGGTGGTTCAGGTATGTAGTTGATAGTTTGATGCCATCGCCTAAATCAAATTGGCCCTCTTTAATATCTATATATTCTATTTTAGCAGAAAGTTCGGCATGTCTCACGGGAAAATATCGATAGGTGAGCTGACCTCCTATTATGTCCTTCAGGGTATCATTTTCAAAACTTACTGGACCATATATCTTTAATTTCGTGTTAGGTATATAGATAGGGGCAAAAAATGGGAAACCCATGATGTGGTCCCAGTGAGTGTGAGTAATGAGTATGTCTGTATTAATAGGACCTTTTTTGATGTCATGAGAGACTAAATAGTTGCCAAACTCTCTAATGCCTGAGCCTGCATCAATGATGATATATCTGTCATTATTGTTAAAGCGTACCTCGATGCAAGCTGTATTTCCGCCATATTTTTGGGTATTTGGACCGGGGCAGGGTATAGAGCCTCTTACCCCCCAAAATTTTATCTTCATATATTTATTCCTTGTCAGAAATCTGGAGAAAGATTTTTGCGTTTTCTATCTCTTCCGTAATGTTTCTGCTTATATCAGAGAGCCTGGAGAAGTCAATACCAAGGCTATTCAGTAAATTTATTAGTGTTTCCTCATCTGTATAAAGGCCTTTTGCTGAGCCCATTTCTAACATATTTGCATAAATGTTGGCAATTGCTACAATGCTTGTTACCTGCCTATTTTGCCCTTCGGCCTTTTCTGGACTGTGGTGAAGGTACATTGCCTCTGCCAGTATCTCATTTAATTTCCACTTTTTCGCAATCATTCTGCCAATCAGACAGTGATTAGAGCCAAGTATCAAATTTTCTGCTTGATAGAGCTGTATTTTCTTTGATTTAGCTACCTCAAGGGCATTATTGTATTCATTTGGAAAAAGGTTGTTAAGTGGTATCTTACCTAAATCATGCAATAATCCTGCGAGAAAATATCCTTCTCTTTCCGCAAATGGTACACCAATAGAGGTGGCCAAGATTTTACATGTAACACCCGTGCATATGGAATGGAGCCAGAATTCATCCATAGAAAGGGCCTGAAAAGAGTTTTTTCCACCAATGCTCTCAAGAATTGCCGTGCTTAAGGCTAGATTTTTTACTGTATTGATACCCAGCATAATAATTGCCTTTGTCAGAGAGGACACATTTTTTGGAAAGGCGTAATATGCTGAGTTTATAAGGGTCAAGACCTTTCCCGTAAGGACAGGATCAAGGGCAATGACCCTGTTAAGTTCGTTAGGTGATGTGTCCGGGTTATTGCAGATCTCCAGAACCTTTAGGACTGTTGTGGAAAAGCTCGGTATACTCAAGATGTATTCTTGAATTATTTTTTCCCTGTCTTCTTTTGTGATTGTTTCATTCATTATCTGTATTTAAAAAAATTTTTTAGATATCATTCTAAAATGTATGTCTATCACAAAGCTATTGTATCTTCATAATAAATTATAAGGATTGAAGGGTCAAGCATTCGATTCACAGACGAATAGATAGTTAATGTAATATTTTTTAATCATGTACATTTATTCTAAAAAAGGATATCTTTTCCGTAAAAATTTGGCCACTCAGGGTTGAGGTCGGGCAATAATGAGGTATTTTAGACTCCTATTTTCGTTTTGACTTTAGGGCTAAACTAATCTTTTTATTCTGAAATTTCAAATTGGAGGGTCTAGTAATGGTTAAGGTTACGTGCTTAGGTGCTGCAGGGACAGTTACCGGTTCTAATTATTTAATTGAAAATGGTGATGGAAAAAAGATAATGGTTGACTGCGGCCTGTTTCAGGGTGGAAGAGACATAGAATTACGTAATTGGCAGGACTGGGGGTTTAAACCTAAAGATATAGATGTACTTTTTCTGACGCATGCTCACATTGATCACAGCGGGAGAATCCCAAAATTGGTGAAGGATGGATTCAGGGGAAAAATTCTCACCACCCCGCCAACAGTAGAGCTATGCCAGATTATGCTGCTTGATTCAGCGCATGTACAGGAAATGGATGCCGAATGGCAGACAAGAAAAAATATAAGGAAGGGGAAAAAGCAGGTATTTCCTCTTTATACAACCGCAGATGCTATAGAAAGTTTAAAGTATTTATCGCCACTTGAAAGGGACAACACAGTTACTGTTGGAGAAGGTATGAAGGCATGTCTTAGAAATGCAGGCCATATACTTGGCTCTTCTATTGTTGAGCTATGGATCGAGGATTCGGATGGCGAGATAAAGGTGGTTTTCTCAGGAGATCTCGGTAAGCATGATCAACTTATTGTCAAGGATCCCCGGGAAATTCTCACGGCCGACTACCTTTTTATCGAATCTACCTATGGCAACCGCTTGCATAGATCTTTTGAAGACAGCAAAATGGAGCTTTTGGAGGCTATTCAGCGCGCGGTATACCATGACGAGAAGGTTATTATTCCAGCCTTTGCCCTGGAAAGATCCCAGGAGATACTGTACCTCCTTGGTGAATTTTATCGGGATAAAATCTTGCCAGATATTCCCATATATCTTGATAGTCCCCTGGCAATCAAGTCAACGGAAATATTTCGTAAAAATAAGGAGTATTATGATGAAGAAGCTAGCGCTTTAGTGGATGAAGGTTTTGATCCATTTAATATGCCAAATTTACATTTTACACCCACGACGGAGGAATCTATCGCCATAAATAAAAAGGCCGGCCCTGCCATCATAATTGCGGCAAGTGGAATGTGCACTGCGGGACGAATCAAGCACCATCTGAAGCATAATCTTTGGCGCCTTGGAGCAAGCATCATTATCGTGGGGTTTCAGGCCCAAGGAACAACCGGTCGAAGAATAGTGGATGGAGAGAAGAAGGTTAAGATTTTCGGTGAAGATGTTGCTGTCAAGGCAAAAGTGTTTACTATTGGAGGATTTTCCGCCCATGCAGACCAGGCTGGTCTGCTGAAATGGGCAAGCCATTTTAAAAAACCCAGACCAAAGGTCTTTGTGGTACATGGGGAGCCTAAGGCGAGTGAGGCCTTGGCCGCTGAGATCAATAAAAACTTTGGTATGGAGGCTTATGTTCCTAAATGGAGGGAAAGTTTTATATTTGAGGCTAAAGGAAAAAGGAAAGCCGGAGAAAAAGTTGATTATGAGACTGCCCTGATAGACAGAAGAGAGAGCGTGCAGAACAAGGTCGTTGATTTGGAACAAGAAATAGAAAAATTAAAGAAACGCCTAAACAGAAAGGATAAAAAGGCAGAAATCACCACGGAAGATTTGGATAGGTTAAAACACATTCAAGACGAAATTAAGGGGATTCTTCCTGAATAAGGTTATTACTAAAAACAGATAATACCCAGGGCCTTTCTCAATATCACCAGGGCATCGCCTACAGTGATTTGCCCGTCTGGTCTAGGTTTATTCTCTGCATCTAAAGGAGCCACATCGCCATGGGATATATCCTCTGGGCTAGGTGTTTCAAGACCCAGGGCAAACCTGAGGGCTACAAGGGCATCACCTACATTTACCTTTCCGTCTCTGCTTCCAAGGGGGGCGACATCACCGTCTGCCTTTGATGCGGGGTCTGTTCCTGCGTGATATTCCTCTACATTTGTTATTCCATCTCCATCATAATCAGCATCAGGTCCCTGGCTAAGGTCGTTGAAATATTCCACTTCCCAATAATCCGGTAGCCCATCGCTATCGGTGTCGGCATATTCATCCGCACCAATATCAGCTTTTGCTGTCCCATCATGATTGCCGTCAACTATCCTTTGGTCACCATCAAAATCGTTCGTAGGGATTCCAGGAGCGTTATTATTGCCTTTGTCAATGCAGGGGGAGGCAGATGTGATATGAAAATCGGTTTTTAATGGATTATAGAAAAGTGGATCGCTGTCGATATTGCCTTCACCGCTATATCCTTCCTGAATGTCAGAGTAGGTGATTGTTGGATTTGAGGTTTCATCGTTGTATATCTCAGGACCATGAGGTGCCGTATTATTCCAGAAAATCGAGTTCGTGACCGTGGGGGAAGATGATTCCTTACTGCGCATCCCTCCTCCGCCACCGGTTGATGAATTTCCAGAAAGGTTACAGTTAGTGATTAGGGGGGAGGACGAGGCATAATTGTAGATACCAGCACCAAAGGGCGCAGTGTTCGAGGAGATTGTACAGTTTGTGATAGTTGGGGATGAGTCATTGTTGCAGATGGAGCCGCCATTGTTTGTGGCGGTGTTCCCTGAAATAGAGCAGGTAGCTATTGTCGGGGAGGACTTTTCGTTGAAGATAGCGCCCCCCCAGTCCGCGGTATTTTCAGAGACGGTACAATTATTGATGGTGGGGGATGAGTCGTTGTTATAGATAGAACCGCCATTTCCTTTTGCGGTATTCCCTGATATAACGCAGGTAGCTATAATCCCAGAGGAGCTGTTATTATAGATACCACCGCCCCAGTCCGCGGTATTTTCAGAGATGGTACAGTTAGTAATATTTAAGGGGGATTCATTGTTGTATAGTGCACCGCCGCTGTTGAGCGCAGTATTTTCAGAAAGGGTGCAGTTGGTAATAGTCGAAGACGATTGATAGCTTTGTATACCCCCGCCAAAGCGCGCGGAATTTTTTGAAACGTTGCAGTTGCTTATAGAAGGCGATGATTTTTCAATAAAGATGCCTCCACCTGCATTATCCGGCCAACTGCCATTGGCGTTGCCTCCGGTGATGGTAAGGCCATCAATGGCGGCATCTTTTGAAATAAAGAAGCAGTGGAAGACAGAGCCCTTTCCATCAATTATGGTACTATTATTAGCCCAGTCTCTCTCCTCCTTTTTGGTTTCATCTCCCTTAAACCCCCCATAGATACCGATAGCCTTATTGACATTAATCTGCGAAGTAAGGAGATATGTGCCCTTCGTAAGCCAGATTTCGTCGCCCTCGCCAGCTGCATTAACTGCCTCCTGGATGGTTTTGAAGGCCGTATCCCAGCTTGTACCACCTCCTGAGCCAGTTATATTACCGTCGACATATTGAGGCAGATTAATCCACGTTATTGTGATACTACAGGTATCTACTGCCTTTTCTCCATCGTTATCCGTAACCGTTACCTGAAACGTAAGGATTTCTCCAGCAGGGTCGACATTGGGTGCGGTAAAAATTGGCATAGCAATCGTTTTATCAGAGAGTGTCACTGCTGTGCCGTCTATTTGAGTCCAGAGATAGGAAGAAATGCTGCCGTCGGGATCAGACGAACCTGAGGCATCAAGAGTAACAGTGACGCCTTCATCCACGTTTTGATCAACCCCTGCATCGGCTTGAGGGGCTACGTTTGTGGGATTAGTGCGCGCCTGATATTCATTAATATTACTGATACCATCCCCATCATAATCAGCTACGGCGTCTTCGGTAAGATCGCCGAAATAGTGTATCTCCCAGTCATCCGGAAGCCCATCCTTATCGGTATCTATAAAGGCATATTCATCTGCACCGATATCTACCGTTGAGGTGCCATCATTATCACCATCGGCTATTCTAGAATCACCTTCAAAATCACTCGTGGGGATTGCAAGGGCGTTATTAT
>JAGYMO010000342.1 GCA_018400255.1 Deltaproteobacteria bacterium | reverse complement strand
CGCATTCATCCACGGCTAAAGCCGTGGCTTTCTGCGGTCGGGGTAAAAGATTACCTCACTGATAAACGCATCAACACCTTCCGATGCAATAGTGCCGCTAATATAGATTCCGGTGTAGACGAGGTTTTCCCTTATGCCGGAGAACAATAGGCTTGAAGAAAAATTAAGGTTAAGACTGCGAGAAACGAAAAAGCTAAAATCATTATGTATCTCACTGCCTCCTCCTTGTTTTTACTTGAGTTATAAAACTTGGGGTTAATGGCTGGGAGCTGCCAGCCTCTCTTATGTCTCCATATCATCGAGTGCAACATCCCTAATCAGCCATTGGCATGGATATGTTTCCCACTCCGCACAGAACTTATTATAAAAATTTCTTTTTAAGAAGTAAACAACAGAAAAATAACAGGATATTAGCAGACAAAAACTGTTATTAAGGCAAGGACAAAAGGTAGGATCGAAGGTTTACTTTTTTATGCTTGAGGCCAAGTTTGTCTCTGAGACTATTGCGGTGAAACTCGATTCCTCTTATAGATAAATTCATGGACTCGGCTATCTCCTTGGTGGTTTTACCCTCTTTTATGTGGCTCGCTACCTGCATCTCTGTAGGTGAGATGTTTAAATGCATGGAGGAAAGTGTGCGGAGAAATGGCGAGGTGATATGATTCAGCTTTTTTTTCAGAATGTTTAGATAGGCCTTTTGCTCATCATTTAATCGCGTTTTTTCTAATTTTTCTATGCAGGGCGCAAGCAAATGTTCTGCATTGATGAGCATTTTTTCTTCCAGTTCTCTCTTATCCTCTTCCCTTTGTTTAAGCAGCACCCGTAAGGCGATATTTGCTCTCTTGAGATTAATCGCTTTTCTCTTTAACTGCTTCTCTCTTGCTTGCAGGGCCTTTTCAGCATTCACTCGCTTAGTTATGTCTCGAGTGATCTCAATACAGCTTAAAATCTTACCTGCTTTATCTTTAAGGGGAATAGCATGTGAGTCCAAGAATTTTTCTTTCTCCAGGGAGCATCGAGTTAGGATGGTGTGTTCAATCTTTCCGGAACTTAGGGCTTTTTTACTTGGACACTCGGGGCAAGGAGTGTCTCTCTGAACAAGCACATTGTAACAATATTTTCCTACAATGTCATTGAGCTTCATGTTAAGCTGTCTAGCGTATGCCTGATTCACCCATAAAATACGCATATCTTTGTCTGAAAGCCTAATCCTGTCGACTGAGGCATCAAGGATTGCGTTTTTTTGTCTCTCGCTATCCTCCAGCGCTTCGCGCTCCTTCCTTCTTTCTGTAATATCAGTCAAAACTATAGTTGCTGCAACAACTTTACCATCGTTTAAAATAGGTCCTAGGTGCGCCATATACCATGCGGAGTCAGGTCCCTCAGATCCAGCCCAGGGAATTTCAAAGCTAATAGGGTTTCCGCCTTGAAATACATGAGCAACGGATTCGTATATCAAGTTTCGGTAATCGTGTGGAATGTATTTCCAAAAGGGTTTACCCACTATGTTCTCTGGCTTATATGCTCCCAGAGCGCGGTTAAGAAAATAAATAGTGCCGGCCGAGTCTAATATCAATATCAAACATGGGACTGTCGCTGCCAAAGAATGCCATTTCTCCTGAGATTCTCTTGCAACGCTCTCAACGTGTTTGAGCTGTAGCGTTTTCGCTTCTAGTTCCTTTAGCCTTTGCTCTAATTGATTATATGGTAATTTTTTGGCCATGAGAAAATCCTCTTATTATTCAAGCAATCCCAAAAGGCTTGCCAAATATTCATTGCCTATCTTACCACGTCTGCGAGTGTCAAACGAGCATAAATTACTATTCAGTTCCTTTAACTAGTTGATAATATATAATATAAAACACTACATTCAAATACACAATAATTTCTATTAGAACAATAGGTAAAAGCTCATTCTGGACAATAAAATATATTCCTGGTAGGCAGCGGAATTCTTTCTTCGTTGCCTCACTTTCTATGCTATCTACGACATACGCATACTATTTACCCAGTACTAACTTTATGTTAATGACATACTGGGACGGTCACAGGCCTTTTGCTGTATTTTCTCCGTGACACAGTAAATCGCTGATCCTGTCCGGGCGGCTTTCAGGCAACTATTTTCGGAAATACACGTTGATGTGCGAAGATCTCCAGATTTCCATCGATTTATCAAGTCAGGCTCCCTTATAAAGGGGCGGCTCATAGATACGTAATCGGCTACGCCATCCTCCAATAGCTCTTTTGCTACCTGAAAGGAACGTATCCCGCCTACGAGGATTACCGGCACCGAAAGCCTTGTTTTAAAGGCCCTTGCCTCATCCTTAAAATATGCCTCGCGATCTTCTTGTATGATCCCCGTGCGTATTGGGCCTAATTCCCCTGAAATCGGCAAGCCACCGCTAACCTCGATAGCATCGATACCGTTATCTAAAAGTATACAGCCTGCCTGCACCGAGTCTTCTAAAACAAGCCCACCGTCCACAAAGTCCTGGCAGTTCAATTTTACCAAGATCGGGTAATCCTTCCCCACAGCTCTGCGTACAGCCTGAAACACCTCGAGAAGAAACCGTGTCCGATTCCTGATGTCGCCGCCATATTCATCAGTTCGATGGTTCAGCATGGGCGATAAAAACTGGCTGAGCAGATAGCCATGGGCTGAGTGAATCTGAACCCCGTCGAATCCTGCTTCCCGCGCACGCATGGCCGCAGCCCCAAATGCATATATTAAATCCTTCATATCGCCATGGTCCATTTCCCTTCTTGGAGCCCTTACAATGCCTTCAAGGACGGAAGGGGCTATAGGAATTATCCCTGTCAGTTTTTGGTTTGCAAACAATCCTGCATGGGAAATCTGAAGGACAATTTTTCCACCATGATCATGCACCTTTTTTACCATATCCCGAAGCCCAACTATGTGTTCATCGAAGCATACACCGAGCTGGTTTGCTCCTGCCTGGCCATCCTTCCTCACATAGGCATGGCCGGTTATAATCAGGCCTGCGCCGCCATCTGCGAGTGTAACCATCAGGTTCATCAACTGTGATGTACACCTTCCATCCTCAGCAGCCATGGCAGACCACGTTGCCGACCGAACAAATCGATTCGAAAGGACCATACCGTTGATCTCAGTCTCTAAAAATAATGCTTGCATCAAACCCTCACCTTTTTGATTTATGATGATCTGCTTAATACTATACCTATGAATGAGTTTAAACCCAGATCGTGTAGAAGCCTGCTCCTGCTATCGGCTAAAGCCGATAGCTTAAGGGTCAGAGGCACAAAGGCACACAGGCACTGAGTTTTTCAGATGCATGATCCCTTGTTTGTCCCTTCCTGTCGACAGACAGGCCT
>JAGYMO010000341.1 GCA_018400255.1 Deltaproteobacteria bacterium | reverse complement strand
GGCGCATTCATCCACGGCTAAAGCCGTGGCTTTCTGCGGTCGGGGTAAATTTGGAACAAAATTTAAGAAATTGCGTGAGGGCTGAGAGAAGGTGGAATAACAGCCTTTTTATGGTATCATTTAGTTTTGACTTTAATAGGGCTTATAGGCTCTTTTATGTATTTTTATCTGAAGAATCTGCCTTTCTCCTATCCCTTAAGGTGCGCCTATCGTTTTTAACAGAAAGAGAAACAAATATGCCTTCCCTTACACTTTCTCGTCTGTCCTGTTTATTTTTCCGTCTTTCCTTTTTTGGTTTCCTTTTCAGAGGGCTAAAGTTATTACCCTCTGAGGAATCCATGGTGACAGAGCCTGGACCTCCAACTATTATGTCCATTAAAAATCCTCCATATATCTACCCTCATTAATCGGCACAGCAGGCAAAATACTTTAGATTAAACTAATTTTTACCTCATTCGTTTTATCGTTCTCAGACAAATTGTCAAATACTACATCTGTAGCAATGAGGAGATCCATAAATCCAATCTCTACAGTAGGCCATGCAACAAAAAAATCAGGGCCGCCACCCATTCCGCACATATTAACTGTGGCCCGGCCAAAACTCTTACGTATAATGATAGCAATTTTAGGAACTGTAACCTGGAAAAGGGCCTGGAGTGCATTCACCATCTTGGCGCCTAGCTTTTTTCGCTCCGCCTCTTTTCCCACCATATGACCAGGGGTGTCATGAAAGAATATCAACGGAATGTTATATGAATCACACAGGCAAAGGAAGCTGATCATTTTATCCAGGGCATGAGTAACCCCATTCAGGAATGCTTGGTTGTGGCAAAAAAACTAATAGCTTTTTTGGTAATAGATATTTTTTGTTCAAATTAAGGGTGGGTCAAAATTGGGTTGTTGAAGTGGGTCAATTTTAGGTTGCAATTTCTACCACCCATTTGAAGTGCTTGGTGACGCTTTTCTTTAAGCTCTTTTATAATTTCTTCAAATGCCATTATGACTCCTGCTGATTATCTATAAGGACCATGTTTATAATAAAGGAGAAAAATTATAAATTTTATTCTATACTGTACTATATTTGACGAAAATGGCCTAACACCTCATGCCTCTTTTTTTCGGCCCCAGGTTAGTTTTTTCAATATCATACGCCGACTCTACCCAATTACATAGAAGGCTTCTTGTATCCCTTGGATCAATTATATCTTCTATTCCAAATGCTTCGGCCGTGCGAAAGGGTGATGCTATGTTTTTATACATTTCCTCTAACTCTTTGAGGTATTTTTTGGGGTCTTGTGATGATTCAATGTCTTTACGGTGAGCTGCGTAGACGCCACCCTCAACAGGTATATTGCCCCATACAGCGGAAGGCCAGGCATATTGCCAGCTAAATTGCATTGCTGTCCTTTGGGCTGCCCCGGCAACACCGAAACATTTGCGTAGATATATTACAGCTATAGGTACAGTGGCTTGGATTATCGCAAAGCTTGCCCTAACACCTTTACGGATCGTGCCATGTTCTTCGCTTTTTTTGCCAATTGTAAAGCCGGGTTGATCCGAAAAGTTTATAATGGGTAAATGAAATGTATCACACATATCAATAAAGCGCTGAAATTTCTCTGCAACATCATAGTTAAATGAGCCGGCTATAAACCTTGGATCATTGGCAAGGACACCTACCGGGTACCCATTTAATCGTGCGAGTGCCGTTATCTGGGATCTACCTTGATATTTCCCTATCTCAAAAATTGAATGTTTGTCTAGAACCAATTGTAAAATCTTTCTCACATCATAGGGCTTTCTACTATCCTTAGGGATAATCTTGATCAGCTCCTCTTCCCTTCTCTGTGGATCGTCGGTTTTTTCATAATTTGCTGGAGGCATTTCCCAAACATTAGAGGGTAGATAAGAGAGGAAATTTTTTGCCTGCAGCAAGGCATCTTCTTCATTTTTTGCCTCGTTGTCCACGACGCCGGATATGCGGGTATGAATCCTGTATCCACCTAGATCCTCTTTGGTTAGATCTTCACCAGTTGCAGATTTAACGAGTGGAGGGCCGCCAACAAAAACCTGCGATTTTTCTTTTACCATAATGGAAAAATGGCTTTTTACCATAAACAATGCGCCCAGACCGGCTATAGCCCCAAACCCCAACGATACTATAGGGATTTCAGACATGGCCTCTACCTCATGTTGTGTTCCCTCAAGATTTCCAGATGGCAGCTCAGTATACCCTATTTGGATTATCTCCTTTATTGATCCTCCTGCACCCTCAATAAGCCTAATTATAGGAAGCCTTAACGAGCGCGCCATTTTGATAAAATAGCCTCTCTTGGCCTTATACATCCTTCCAACAGATGCACCCTTTATAGTAAAATCATCGCCATGAACTGCTATTTTTCTATTGTCAAGCTTGGCAATGCCCATAATAAAAGGGCATGGAACTATATCGAGAAGTTTATCCTCGTCTTTCTTATCGTATGCAGGGAGGCCGCTCAAAATACCACGCTCCTCGAAGGAACCTCTATCAACTAAAAAGTCAATGCGCTCCCGAACAGTCATTTTTCCCTGCTCGTGCTGCCTGGCTATATTTTTTCCACCCCCTAATCCATACGCACGTTTTTTTCTTTTATCTAATTCCTCTAACTCTTTAGTCCACATTTTTCTAAAGCTCCTGATATTTTAATAGATTATTGAATAAAGCTAATAAATTAGTTCTATAAACATTATTTTACTTACGTTTTAGCTCTTTATAATGATAAAACAAAAAACACCTGATATCAAAGGTCTAACTAAAAGGCTGTATGTAGTATTGATTTTCCATATTTTAAATATTGTCAACCTTTTTGTATGAATTTTTAGCTTCTACTTTATAGTGCGTTAAAAACGATGGTGAATATATTGGATTTGGTAGCGAGTTAAAATTTATAAAGCAAGTTATAATTTTTTTTATAAGAAATATGGTTTTAGTTAAATAAAAAACCGATCTTGTTTTTTTACAATAATTAATGTAACCTTTTTTCATGGCTAAGAGATATATAAATATATTCGCAGTTGTGGTGGCCTTTATTATAGCTTCCTGTTATCCAATTACTGTAAAGGAAAGTAAAAGCCCTTTAAAAAAAGTACGGTACCTGTGGCCAGAATTTAAGGATGACCTCGATCAAGACTCTCTGGTTTTGGCAGCCGAAAGAAGCATGACGTATTTTGATCGCCTTGGTGATGAAAATGTCTTTTATTTTGGGCCTGATATTTTTTCCATAGAGCATATTAGGAAGTCCCATGAGACCTTTTTGCGAATTATTCAAAAGAATCCGAGCAATCAATCTCTTAACAAAGAACTACGAAAAAGGTTTCTTCTTTACAAGGCTAGCGGAGTAAGTAGTGACGGTAAAATTTTGTTTACAGGATATTATGAACCAATCTTTGATGGAAGCACCGAATGTAATTCTGTTTATAAATATCCGATTTATAGAAGGCCGGATGATTTATTAAATATTGAATTAGGGCTTTTTCGGTCTAAATGGGCTGGGCAGAGACTTATGGGTCGGATAAATGGTAAAAAGGTTGTTCCATATTATAAAAGAAAGGATATAGCGGAAGGGGACGCCTTTAAAGATAAGAACCTGGAAATAGCCTGGTTAAAGGACCCATTTGATATAGCCGTATTACAAACACAGGGTTCAGGTATTATAAAACTTACTAATGGAGAATGGTTAAATGTCGGTTATAGTGCCTCAAATGGACATGCTTATAAAAGCATAGGAAGATATATGATAGAAAAAGGATACATAAAAAGAGAAGATCTCACCCTTCAGACAATAAGTTCTTTTTTGACTGATCACCCTGATAAAAAAAGAGATATACTCAACCATAACCCTTCTTATGTATTTTTTGAAATAAATGATGACGGGCCTGTAGGTAGCATTAATGTACCTTTAACCGCCGGAAGATCCCTTGCGGTTGATAGCAATTTATTTCCAAAAGGAGCACTTGTTTACATCAAATGCCAAAGACCTGTCATTGGAAATGACGGAAATATAAAAGACTGGGTCCAATTTTCCCGGTTTTTGTTTAATCAGGATACTGGTGGCGCCATAAAAGGACCCGGGAGGGCGGATATCTTTTGGGGTAACGGCCTTGATGCAGAAATAGTTGCAGGGCATCTGAAACATTTTGGTGAGATGTATTTTCTGGTTATGAAGCCAGATTCTTAGACCAAGATTATGCAGCAGGTGCCTGCTGCATAAGCTTGGTTATACCGTAAATTTTGAAAAATCAGCTACCTTGATGAAAAGACTGCTTATTTCTCTCAACATTGAAAGCCTGTTTGTCTTTACATTTTCATCTTCTGCCATAACCATTACTTCATTAAAAAAATTGTCGATCGGTTCAGCTAGCCTTGCTATTGTATTCAGAGCCTTAAGATAATTTTCCATTGTTATTTCGTGATCAGCACTTTCCTTTGATGAGATAAAAGCATTCCATAAGTCTTTTTCACTATTGTTTTCAAATAGAGCAGGTTTTACAACAAAGGCGTTGTCAAACCCCTTTAAAATATTTATAATTCTTTTGAAGGATAGAACTAAGGATTCAAAATTTTTTGAAGAATTACGGAATTGTCTGAGCGCATCAATTTTTTTGTCTATCTGATGTAAAAAACTAAAGTCTTCGGAAATCACCGCATCAATATAATCTAAGGGAATTCCCTCATTTGAGAGCATGTATTTAAAACGATCTCTAATAAAATTGAAAACCTTTTCATTAATTTCTTTTGCATCAAAATTTATAGTTTCGTTTAAGATGCTCGATGAAATTTCAATGAAATGCCGTATGGATATTTTAATTTTTTTTACCCTTATCAGTCTAATGATAGCCAAGGACTTCCGTCTCAGGGCATAGGGATCGGCGGTTCCAGTTGGTTCAAGGCCTGCGGCAAAACACGCTATTATTGTATCCATTCTATCTGCAAGACCTACGATTAAACCTATTAGCGATTCAGGAAGATTAGACTCAGCCTGTACAGGCAGGTAATGGTCAGATATGGCAAGGCAGACCTCTTTTGGGTTTCCATCAAGTTTTGCATATATTTCTCCCATAGTTCCCTGAAGAGAAGGGAATTCTGATACCATCAAAGTAACAAGATCGCATTTACATAGTTTACAGGCCTGTTTTACATTTTCAATATTTTCTGATCCAATTGTTTCGGTTAAATATTCAGCAAGCCTTGTAAACCGTGCGACTTTATCGTACAATGTTCCTAATTTTTGATGGAATATAACACTCTTGAGCTCTTCAAATCTATCAGAAAGGGATCTTTTCCTGTCTTCCTGAAAAAAGAATTTTGCATCTGAAAGGCGTGCATTTAGTACCCTTTCATGGCCATGACTAACTAAGGAGTCACTCTTTGGTTTCGTGTTATTAACTGCTACAAAGTAAGGCATAAGATTCCTTTTTTCGTCCACAACAGAAAAATATTTTTGATGTTTCCGCATAGCAGTAATAAGGACATCTTCAGGGAGTTCAAGAAAACGGTGATCATACCTGCCTAAGGATGTATAAGGATACTCTACCATATTTGTTACAGTTGAAAGAAGCTCGTCATCGTTTAGTAGAAAACCGGATACAGAGGCACAGGAGCTTTCAACATCCTTAGCAATTATTTCTTTTCTTTCCTCAAATTTTATTATTACATTGGCCTTCCTTATCAATTTAAAATAATCATTCGCATTCTTGACCTTTAAAGGCCCTGATGACATAAACCTATGGCCGTAGGTGATATTTTCGCTAATAATACCGGCAAGCTCAAATGGAACGACTTCCTCGTCAAGCATTGCCATTATCCAGTGAATTGGCCTCACAAATAAAAACCCAACATCACCCCATCTCATGGATTTCGGCCATGGAATAGATCTTATTATTTCAGGTAGAATGGCAGAAAGTACTTCAGCCACAGGTTTACCTTCTATAACGCTATTAATAGCAACATATTCTCCTTTTTTGGTTTTTACTGATACCAGTTGGCTAACCGATACGTTATTCTTTTTTGCGAATCCTATAGCTACCTTAGTGGGACCTCCGTTTTCATCGTAAGCTATGTTTTTAGGAGGGCCTATTACTTCACGCTCCAGATTGCCTTGCATTGGCGAAAGACCCTTAATTGATAAGATTAGACGTCTTGGGGTCCCATATGTTACTATGTCTTCGGAAAAATTAATTCTATTCTCTTCGAGGTATTGCCCAGAAATTCTTTCTAGTTCCTTCAGCCCATTATCAAGATAATCTGATGGTATTTCCTCTGTTCCAATCTCCAAAATTAAGTCACTCATTTTCTGTAAACCATCTCAAATAAACGTTAAAATTATAGTTTTTTTAGTAAGGGAAAGCTAAGCTCTTCCCTCTGTTTAAGGTAATTCTTAGCTGATAAATTCGCCAGTTCTCTTATTCTTCCAATGAAGGATGTTCTCTCTGTTACGCTTATAGCGCCTCTTGCGTCCAATATATTAAATATATGGGAACACTTCAGGCAATAGTCATATGCCGGCAAAACAATACCCTTCTCACTGATTCTTTTTGATTCACGTTCGTACATATTAAATAGGGAAAAAAGCATTTCCACATCTGCCAGTTCAAAATTATAAACGGATCCCTCCCTTTCACCGGTCTTGTGCACATGACCATATGTAATTGTATCATTCCACATAATATCATAGACATTTTCTTTATCCTGCAGATACATGGAAATTCTTTCTAGCCCGTATGTTATTTCAATAGGGATTGGGTCTAAATCAATACCACCAGCTTGTTGAAAATATGTAAACTGTGTAATTTCCATACCATCGAGCCATACCTCCCAGCCCACACCCCACGCTCCAAGAGTGGGAGATTCCCAGTCATCTTCCACGAATCTTATGTCATGTTCTAAGGGATCTATTCCAAGCTCCCTAAGGCTTTCTAAATACAAATCCTGTATATCTAAGCGGGACGGCTTCAAAATGACTTGATATTGATAGTAGTGACCAAGCCGGTTTGGGTTTTCTCCATATCTGCCATCTGTTGGTCTTCTTGAAGGTTGAACATAGGCAACAGACCATGGTTCAGGGCCTATAACCCTAAGAAGAGTTGCAACGTGGAAAGTGCCTGCCCCTACTTCAATATCATATGGCTGTTGAATAACACAGCCTTGCCGGGCCCAAAATTTTTCTAGAGACATAATCAATTCTTGAAATGTCATAAAGATCCTCAATTTCATGTTAGACTAAATTGTGGTGGGAAATTAACACTATAGAGAAAGGTTGTCAAGGTTGCTGTTTTCTAATTTTTGTTACTTTTTTAGGTCAGGATGGACAATTGATATGATGTTTTCTAAAGCCTCAGACATGCAGTATCTTTCTAGATATCGTGACATATGTTTATCCCAGATTATGCAGTAGCCATCCGCTGCATAATCTGGGTTAAATATAGCTCATTTTTTGGCCTTGCTTATGGCGCGAAGCAAATTCTCTGTTCTTTGTTTTGAAAGGCCATAAATACGTATCTGTGATTGAAGCTCTTCAAGCGCCATGAAGCCGCCGAGATAGGCATTTATGCGGGCTACAAGTGTTGAATTTATAAATTCTTCGGCAGAAGGGTATATTGCTTCAAGTTGCTCAATAATTTCGGTATGATGCCTGACCATATATTTTTGGTGATAGTTTTCCGCTAAGTAAAATCTAGTTAAAGGAAATATTTTAGTATAAATTTCCCCTTTTGCTTTAATCTCTTCAAATTTTTTTGCTTTAAAGGCCAGCCTTTCTTGCTCCTCATTATGATAAAAAATTGCAGGCCAATATTGCCTTGACATTGGTCTTATGCCAGGGTCATGGGTTTTCCAAAAAATAGTCAGCAATCTTTCATAAGAAATTTTAGTCGGATTATAATCAATTTGCAGAGCCTCAGAGTGATCACCTAAGTTGTAATACGTAGGGTTCTTTTTATCTCCCCCTGTATATCCCACTCGTGTCCTGATAACACCATCGATAGCCCCGAACCGGGAATCAGGTCCCCAAAATCAGCCCAAAGAAAACGTAGCAGTCAAAAAAAAGCCATCTGCAATGTTTTTTATATTATGATCCAATATCTCTGCTTCTACATGAGAAGAAAAGGGAGCTGTTATTAAACAAATGAGAGATACAAGGAGATTGTTTATTTTTTTGTTCACAAAAAATTCCTTTATACTGTCTTTTTACAAGCTGAATTTTTAGCCTGATTATGTATCCCACAAAAGCAACGATTAATTGTTGCCTATTCCGCACCCATTACATCACGTAGAGTAGCTAACGAGTCGTCAATATCCTCTGAGGTAATGCCATAATGAGTTACCATACGAAAACGTGATTGACCTGTGGGCAAAAACATAAGACCTTTTTGGCCACATTTTTTCACTAAATCATCCGTATTTAGGTGATGATTTGTAAGGTCAAAATATAAAATGTTGGTCTTTATTTTTGAAACATCTATTGATAAGCCTGCTATTTGTGCAATACCCTCGGCCAATTTATACGCATTAATATGGTCTTCCGATAATCTTTCCACCATTTGTTCAAGGGATATAATACCTGCCGCTGCAATAATGCCGGTTTGGCGCATGCCTCCCCCTAATATCTTACGAGTCCGAATTGCCTTAGAAATAAATTTATGGGAACCACAAATAATTGAGCCTATTGGCGCCGAGAGACCTTTAGAAAGGCAGAACATGATTGAGTCAACACCATGAGTTAATTTTTCAACTGTTACTCCTAAGGCTATAGCAGCATTAAATATTCGAGCTCCATCTAGATGTACCGAGAGGCCATAATTTTTGGCAAGTTCTACCACAGAATTTACATAATCAGGGCTCAGAGGCGAACCATTACATCTATTATGGGTATTCTCTATACAAACCAATCTTGTACGTGGGTAATGTATATTATCGTTACGGATAGCCGCCTCGATGTCTTTTAGGAGCATACTTCCATCCGGCTGATTGTAGATAGTATGTACCTGCGCACCTCCAAGGGCTGAGATACCTCCAGCCTCATTTAAAAATATGTGGGATTTATCGCCAAGAATCACCTCTTCGCCACGGGCACAATGAGTAAGCACACAGGTCAAGTTTGCCATTGTACCGCTGGGAACAAGCAATGCTGCTTCTTTTCCAGTGATGTCTGCTGCCATTTCCTCGAGGCGTTTTGTTGATGGGTCTTCACCATACACATCATCACCTAGCTCGGCATGATAAATTGCCTCTCGCATTTCCCGGGTTGGCAGTGTAACAGTGTCACTGCGTAAATCAATCACTCTCATCTATTTTCTCCTTCTGAAATTTGTGCGAGTATATTGTGCAACAAAGCACTAAATAAATAGTTTTGTTCAGTCTTTAAAAATGATAATTTTTGGTTGTTAACAATGCCACGTTTTGCCAATTGCAAATACCAGATGTTTTCCTGTGGCATTGGTTTTTTATAAGGGATTTGGGAAGGTGTAGTAGCAAGGTTTTTTTATCGATTCGTAATCTTCCATTAATGTAACACTACCAATTAATGTGTTATAAGGCAAAGTATTTCTATTGTTATTTTATTTATCCATATGAGAATTTTTATTTTAGCATAACTATTAGAATAGTACAGGTGAGTCATTATGTCCAATAATTTACGGATGTTTTATTAGTGGTTTTTTTGTATCAGATAATAAATAACTATATGGCTATGCAAATAAAGGTTAAAACTGTTTTTTTAAGGTGCTCTTTCAAGTCATTTCGATGAACTATATGAAGGCAGGGAGGTCTGGCTATAATATGTAATAGTTTAGGAAGAGGAGAAAGAGGCAGATATTTTTGTGCTTGTGCGCTTTTGTTCTTTATTTGTCGCTATTATTTTGTACAGGAGGAAAATTACGATGAAATTAACAGTGCTCATTGACAATAATACGCTTATTGACAGGTATTTCATTGGTGAGCCGGGAGTTTCCTATCTCATTGAGGAAGAAGGCAAGAAGATTTTATTTGATGTGGGCTATTCAGACGCATTTATAATGAACGCAAAAAAACTTGCCATTGATCTGCTCGATGTGGACTTCTTGGTTCTGTCTCATGGCCATTTGGATCATACCTGGGGACTTATGCCGCTTTTGAGGCTTTACACTGAAGGGATGATAGAAGGATTAAAGGTAAATAAGCCCACCCTTGTAGCTCATCCATTGACATTTTTAACAAAAAAAATTGATAATTTGCCTGAAATAGGCTCCCTGCTGACGGAAGATAAGCTTTCCGGGTATTTTAATCTTAAATTAAGCAAAGAGCCCATTAATTTGACAGAACGTTTGATCTTTTTAGGCGAAATTGATAGATTTCATGACTTTGAGACTAAGAACACAATAGGAAAAGTCCTTGAAAACGGTGTTGAAAAGGATGATTTCCTCTATGATGATTCCGCTTTAGCCTATAAAACGCCTAATGGATTAATCATAATAACAGGGTGCTCTCATGCCGGAATCTGCAATATTGTAGAATACGCAAAAAAGATATGTGGAGACAAAAGAGTTATTGATGTCATAGGTGGATTTCATTTGCTGAAGCCTTCTAAAGAGCAGATGGAAGGAACTTCACAGTATTTTAAATCTCTTCGCCCTGAATCAGTTCATGCATGTCATTGCACAGACCTTAAATCGAAGATTGAGCTGTCAAAGGTTTCTAATATCAAGGAAGTTGGGGTAGGCTTAATACTTGAGTATTGAGCCTTGATGCTTATTCATAAACGTATAACACGTGCGCCTATGGCATTGCTCTTTTTAGCGATAGTAATGAGCGGCTTTGCAGGCAAAATACATAAAAAAGGATATGGATTGTAATAGAGCAAATAAAAGCGATTTAAACATAAGGCAAAAAAAAGACTATCATCAGGAAAGTGTTTTGAAGGGCATTATTCTAAAAAGAAGATTTGAAAAGACAGCCAGGCGGGGCATATAGTTTTTTTCTAAACCTCTCCATACAGGTAGGCGTTATAAATATTATTTTATCATTGATTAGTAGGGATAATAATGAATAAAAAAATTTTGATGTTATCTCCCCTTGCACTTTTGTTTCTGCTCTCTCAGTTTTATAGGGTTACTTCCGCTGTGATTGCATCTGATCTTATGCGCGACCTTTCGCTTACCGCCGAAGACATGGGGTTTTTAAGCTCTATTTTTTTCTATGCGTTTGCCTTGGTTCAGATTCCAATGGGAGCAGCTCTAGACATCTTTGGAGCCAGGAGGCTGATATTGTTCCTTTCAAGCCTTGGGATAGTTGGTGCAGTAGTTTTTGCCCTTTCAAATTCACTTTTAATGGCATTAATTGGCAGGGCCTTAATAGGGGTAGGTATGGCATGTGCGCTTATGGGTACCTATAAACTTATCTCTATTTGGTTTTCCCCGTATGCCTTTACTACCATCTCAGGCGTTATACTGTCCATCGGTACATTGGGAAATATCCTGGCGACGGCACCTCTTGCATTTGCCGTAGGTTTAATGGGGTGGAGAAACGCCTTTCTTTTAATAGCTCTTGTCCATCTCATTATTACTAGCCTTGTATATATTATAGTGAATGATGATCCGAATAAACCTAAGGACATGGATTCACCTTTGTTATCTAAGGAGAACTTACTGAAGGAGTCGTTAGGTGGCATACTGTCTGTTGTTAGGCTTCCGTCTTTTTGGCTTATAGCAATATCTGCCTTTGCTAGATACGGAACATATGTTTCCATAGCCGGCCTTTGGGCTGGTCCTTATCTGGAACATGTTCACCAGATCTCCCTTATTGACAGGGGAGAATTCCTGATGTTGTTCCCGTTAGGTTTTATTATAGGAGGTCCTATTATAGGCGCTCTATCTGACAAGGTGTTCAAAAATAGAAAGGTTGTAGCAGCGGCTGCCATGTCTCTTTATAGTATTTTTATCTTCCCTTTGACAGGCTTTGTCCAAAAGCCTTCTCTTTTAATGTTGGGGGCAATGTTTTTCTTTATGGGCTTCTTGAATTCCTCCAGTATGATTATGTATGCAAGTATTAAGGAATTGTTACCTGTTGCTATTAGCGGAACCGCTATGAGTGCAGTAAATTTCTTTACTATGGCCGGGGCCGGCTTTTTTCAGCATGTAATGGGCGTAATTATTGAAAAATTTCCACCTTTTCAAGGACAGCTTCCCCCTGAGGCCTTTTCCTTTGCGTTCGGGTTATGTTTTTTTGCCACTGCCATAGGGGCAATAGTATATATGTTTGTTAAAGAGGTGCATGTGAAATTTGGAATGTAGCATTTAATGGTAATAATTCAAAAATGCCTCTACTAATAGTGCATTAAAAATATGTAATGATGTTTATTAAAAGGAAATTTATTGGATTATAAAGCCTGCATAACCTACAACATAGCTATAGTCTCCGCTAACATCTCCTGAGGTAGCATAATCTATAAGGGTTGCTTTTCCGGCCCCGAGCTCTATGGCCGCAACTAACGTTATTGTTGTTGGGATTACGCCACACATAGATATGTTATTATTACTGACTGTTTCAAGAAGACCAGCAGGGTCTAATGCAAGGACTTTATCTATGGCCAATTTATCTTTTTGCTTAGCGCTTTCCTGGGATTCATAATGTGTCATATCAGTGCTAGAGACTATGACAACAGGTTTTCCATATCTATTTATTGCTCTTGCGATAGATAACCCTATTTCCTGGCATACCTCAAAATCCGCCCTGCCAAAGACTATTGGGACAAATTCAATGTGTGGGTTAACATATTGAATGAATGGCAATTGTACCTCAATTGAATGCTCTTGAATATGAGCCTGGTTGTCGGAAGATAACCATTTTGATTCTTCGACCAGGAGGCTGGCAAGTCTTTCATTTATTTGTATGTTGCCACCGGGCATTTTCCATTCCCCATTCCCCATAACTGCAAATGGATTGCCTATTCCATGATGGTTGGGGCCCATAATTATAACATCATCTGTGATTTCTGCCTTGGAATAAACTGCGCCCGCAACGTTTCCGGAATATACATAGCCGGCATGAGGGGCTATTAAGGCAAGTACTCTTTCTCTTTTTTCTCTGTTTAGAAGCCTTTTGGCAATGTCTTCTTTAAGGTTTTTTTCTATTCCGGGATAGAATTGGTTCGCTACTATTGGCTCTCGTATCATAATAACTACCTCCTTAATCAATTCTAAGGATTTTAAAAATTGAGATAAGATAAAATGTTTTATAAAAAGGCATAGTCAGGGTCTACAGGTATGCCTTTTATTTTTGTTTTACAATACCTGTTTATTATTTCCTTATCCGCCTCAAATGCCATGTCGGGAAGCGGGTCTGAAATGCTAAACCAGCTTAATTCCTCCATGTCATCCCCAGGTATTGGCTTACCAGTTTGCTTCTCGGCGAGAAGGACAATAACAATAGTATGCAATTCCGGGGAAAAAAAGTTTGAGACTACATTTAAAATTGATGTAATTTTTATTGAGAGCCCGGTTTCTTCCATTATTTCCCTGTGTGCGGCAGATAAAAAATCTTCCTCAAATTCAATGAAACCTCCGGGAAGGCTCCATTTTCCCCCTTCAAATACGTTTTTAGCTCTTTTCCCTAGTAATATTTTCTCATGATCATTTATTAACACAACGACCCCTGGATAGGGATTTTTGTATAAGATAAATCTACAACTCTTGCACTCCAGTCGATAGCCTTTTTCCAGGGGTACCAAATCGAATTTTTTGCCACATTGAGGGCAATATTTGAGTGGAGTTATAGGGCTAACAATAGTTCTGTCATATCTTTCGAATACCTGTCTTGTTTTCATTTTATAGTAATATTACTACTTTCCTTTAAGCAGTTCAAGTATTGATAATAGAAGAAATTTAGAAGAAATTTTCTTGACAAAAGGGGTTGCTGGATATAAAAGCAAAGCTTATCTATTTTTAATGGGTTGAAGTCTTATTGACGAATTAATAAATGAAAATAGATTTGACAAATATTCCCCCAGACGGTAAATATATAGAATTTAATTTTAGTCCTGATTGGTGGAATCCAGATTTTAAAAATGACCACATTATAGGGCTTTCTATGCCTTTGTCTGGTTGGATAAAGTTACATTATTTTGCAAAAAAGGTTGCGGTGGAAGGCGCTTTATCCACGACGTTAAAATTGAGATGTGATAGGTGCCTTGAACCTTATGACAAGCCACTGTCAACAAACTTTAAATTTTTCCTATCAGTAACACCATATGCGGGGGACTTGGACATTAAATTATCAGAGGAAGATCTTAACCTCATTTTTATAGATGGAAATTACTTATATATTGATCAGATAATCAAAGAGCAGATTATTTTAAATACCCCAATGAAGACAATATGCAGTGTTAATTGTAAAGGGCTTTGCCCTGTTTGTGGATGTAATTTAAATTTTGAAACTTGTTCATGCGCAAAAAAGCTGAATACAATAAAATAAGAGAGGAAATTAAATATGGCAGTACCTAAAAAGAAAAAATCAAAGTCAAGAAGGGATAAGAGGAGATCTCATCATCATCTTACAATGCCAAATGTATCATTTTGCCCAAAATGTCATGAGCCTGTCTTGCCGCACCATGTTTGCATGAACTGCGGAACATATAATGGTGAAAGCGTGATTCATGTTGAAAAAGAGTAAATAGCTACAATAAATAGAATGCCTCATGTATTCAAAAGACCTTTGAGTAAAGAGAAGCTTTTAGATGCAAGAGGTTTAATTTTATATATACCTTGGTTTTGTATTTTTAAAAAAAGGAAGGAATAAAATTGGGATAAAGGGTATTTTCTCAAAAAATAGAGGCTTATGATGAATAAGAAATTTTTAGATTTCACCCTTTATTTTATGAATTTTAAACAGCATGAAGGTATATGTGATTTACGAAAAAATAGATAGGTAAAAAAAGGAGTTACGTTGTCTAAAAGGGTAGTCGTAATAACGGGAGGATCAAGAGGTATTGGAAGGTCGATAGGGCTGAGGTTTGCAAAAGAGAACACCATAATTATTATAGCCCATTATGATCCTGATGATTTTGCTGCAAATAACACACTGGATTTACTGCATGAAATGGGTGTGGAGGCAGCCGCGGAAAAGTTAGATGTCTCATCTTTAAAGGATGTAGGGCAATTCTTTGATCAAATAATCAAAAATTACGGTAAGGTAGATGTGCTAGTGAACAATGCCGGCATAACAAGGGATGCTTTTTTAATGAGAATGTCCGAGAACGAATGGGATCAGGTTTTGGCTGTTAACCTTAAGGGTGTTTTTAACTGTACCAAATCTATAGTCAGGTCAATGATTAAAGCTCGGAGTGGTAAAATCATAAATATCTCTTCTGTAGTCGCGGAGATTGGAAATATAGGCCAAGCAAACTATTCAGCATCAAAGGCAGGGATTCTCGGTTTAACAAAGACTTCCGCAAAAGAGCTTGCCGGAAGGGGGATAACTGTTAATGCCGTAGCCCCAGGCTTTATAAATACAGAGATGACGGAAAAGCTTCCTGATAAGGTTAAGGAGGCATTTATATCGCAAATTCCTATGCAAAGAATGGGTGAACCTGAGGATGTAGCTGAGGTGGTTTATTGGCTGGCATCTAACAGTGCAAATTATATTACGGGGCAAGTTATCCATATAAATGGTGGCCTTTATATGTAGTTATAATTAGTAAAAACTTTACGGAGGTAAGTGTATATGTCAGCTGAGGAGAAAATAAAAAAGATCATTTGTGAGCAGTTAGAGGTTAAAGAGGAGGATGTAGTCCCGAAGGCATCCTTTGTCGATGATTTAGGTGCAGATTCCCTTGATCAGGTAGAATTGATTATGGCGCTAGAGGAGGAATTTGATATTTCCATATCAGATGATGAGGCTGAAAAAATAATCACTGTCCAGGATGCTATTGACTATATTGAAAGTAATAAGAGCTAAGTTCATATAATCAGGAGGCTGGGGGATGGATAGGCGAGTTGTCATTACAGGCTTGGGAATGGTGACGCCGTTGGGTATTGGTGTTGAAGAGAACTGGCAAGCCGTTTCAGAGGGAAAATCCGGGATAGGACTTATCACTAAATTTGACACATCTGCTTTTTCATCTAAGATAGCTGGAGAGGTTAAGAATTTTAGATCTGAAGATTTTCTTTCATCAAAAGATGTCAGGCATCTTGATATATTTATCCATTATGCCATAGCGTCAACGCGTATGGCAATAGAGGATTCAAGGTTGAAAATAACTTCAGAGAATGAACATCGTGTAGGCTGTGTAACAGGCTCAGGGTTGGGTGGATTAAGCACTATCGAGCATTTTCATAAGCTCCTATTAGAAAAAGGACCAAAAAGAATAAGTCCCTTTTTTATACCGGGGATAATTGCTAACATGGCGCCTGGTAAAATTTCTATTGAATTTGGGGTAAGGGGGCCAAACAGCGCTATTGTAACAGCGTGTGCTGCGAGTTCTCATGCGATTGGTGAATCATTTAAGATAATCAGCCGTGGAGCTGCCGACGCAATGATAACTGGTGGAACAGAGGCTGTTTTGACACCTTTGGCCCTGGGCGGTTTTATCTCAATGAAGTCATTGTCTACTAGAAATGATGAGCCTCAGAAAGCATCAAGGCCTTTTGATAAAGAAAGGGATGGATTTATAATATCAGAGGGTGGAGCTATTATTATACTTGAAGAATTGAACCATGCCTTAGATAGGGGTGCGCATATCTACGCTGAGATAATTGGATACGGGATGTCTTCAGATGGCTATCATGTGGCAGCCCCAGACCCTGATGGAAAGGGTGCAAGTGCTTGTATGAAAGAAGCACTAAAGGACGCTCACTTAGAACCAACACAAATTGATTGTATAAATGCACATGGAACTAGTACGCAGCTAAACGATTTATCTGAGACTAAGGGTATAAAGTCCGTGTTTGGTGATTATGCATATAAGTTGCCTGTTAGCTCAACAAAGTCTATGACAGGTCATATACTGGGAGGCACAGGGGCAGTAGAGGCTATATACTCTATTTTAACAATTAACAATAATCTAATCCCTCCTACCATAAACTATGAATTCCCAGATCCTGAATGTGATCTCGATTATGTTCCAAATAAGGCCAGAAAAGCAGACGTTAAGACAGTAATGTCTAATTCTTTCGGGTTTGGTGGCACCAATTGTACATTAATTTTTAAAGAATTTAGTCCCTAGTGCATAGGAAATTTTTATTATTTTCAACTATTTTTTAAAAAAGTAAAATCTTATTGCCTTCTTCGGGGAATGGAAAAACCCCTCGCCTTCCCCGCTCAGGAGGATCCGTTACCCCGCAGGCGGGATCTCCGCTTCGCTTCGACACGCGAAGAGTTTAGTTTAATAATTTTATCTGGTTAAGGGGCAAAGTGGCAAAGGCCTGTCTGCGCCTGTCTGTGCGTGTCAGCACGCAGACAGGTGCATCGTACAGGCAGGCACAAATAAGAAATAATGCGTCTCAAAAACTCGGTACCTCTGTGCCTCTGACCCCCAAGCTATCCCTTTTAGGGATAGTAGTTGACGTGTAATATTTTTAATTAGGTAGATATAATAATGTAGTACCCTTTTTTGTTACCATGATTTTTCTATTCATAGTCAACTTTTTTTTTAAATACGATCTCTAACCAAAGAAAACGCCAAAGATATATAATATATGTATTGTAATTAGATTTTAAAAAGAGAAACAATGAATATAATTATAGGCTCTGACCATGCCGGATTTGATTTGAAAGAGAAAATAAGGACCTTTTTGTTTGAGAGAAACGAGTTTTTAGTTGAGGACGCAGGTGTTTTTAACCGAGAGCCGGTTGATTATCCTATTATTGCTCATCATGTAGCCAAAAATATCTCCGAGGGGAAATTCGAAAGGGGTATCTTAATATGTGGCTCAGGTATCGGTATGTCGATAGTTGCAAATAAACACCGAAACGTAAGGGCTGCACTTTGTCATAATCTCTATACAGTTAAATTTAGCAGAAAACATAACGATGCCAATATACTTGCCCTCGGCGGAAGGGTTTTGGGGGATGGCTTGGCATTTGAGATGGTAGATCTCTTTTTACAGACAAATTTTGAGGGAGGTCGCCACAAAAGACGTTTAGATAAAATCGAAGATTGGTAGAGTAAGGTAATTAAAAATTTAATAAGGGTAAAATCACTGGAGTTTTCATGAGTTTAGAAAAAATCGATCCCGAGATTTCTATAGCTATAGAGAGAGAAGCGGAGCGACAAAGAGGCACCCTGGTAATGATTGCCTCGGAAAATTATGTGAGCAGAGAAATCATTGATGTCCAGGCCAGTGTGCTAACAAATAAATATGCAGAAGGATATCCAGGGGCAAGATATTACGGTGGCTGTGAATATGTAGATGTCATAGAAAATCTTGCTATAGATAGGGCTAAACAGGTTTTCAATGCGGAGTATGCCAACGTTCAGCCTCATTCAGGTACCCAAGCCAATATGGCCATATACTTTGGTTTCTTAAATCCAGGGGATACAATTTTGTCAATGGATATGACACATGGGGGGCATTTAAGCCATGGGAGCAGCTCCAACTTCTCCGGTAAATTATACAAAGCCTTTTTTTATGGTGTGGACAACGAGACCTATTTATTAGACTTTAACCAGATTGAATCTCAGGCAAAATCTCACAGACCTAAACTTATTGTTGCTGGCGCAAGTTCTTATCCCAGGACTATTGACTACAAAAAATTTAAGGACATTGCGGAAGATGTTGGCGCCTATTTACTCGTTGACATGGCACATATTGCTGGTTTGGTAGCGGCGGATTTGCATCCTTCACCTGTCCCGTATGCCGATTTTGTCACTGGCACTACGCATAAGACCTTGCGGGGACCACGCGGCGGCTTTATCCTTGCGAAAAAAAAATATTCGAAAATTATTGACAGCCAAGTCTTTCCTGGAACTCAGGGCGGTCCCTTAATGCATGTCATTGCTGCTAAGGCAGTGGCGTTTAGAGAGGCAATGAGCCAAGAGTTCAAAGAATATCAAAAACAGGTTATAGGTAACGCAAAGACGCTTGCTGAGGAATTATCTAAACATGGCCTAAAAATTGTAACTGACGGCACAGATAATCACCTAATATTAGTAGATCTCAGTAATACAGGGCTTACTGGAATTGAGGCAGAGGAAATCCTGGGAAAAGCAGGGATAGTGTTAAATAAGAATGTTATCCCTTTTGACGGAAAGGGGCCGAAGGTGACAAGCGGGATTAGATTAGGTACGCCGGCCTTAACTACAAGAGGTATGAAAGAAAGAGAAATGAAGAGAATAGCGGAATGGATCATCTCTGTGCTGGAAAGCCCTCATAATAGCGAGGTTCTTGGAGATATCAAATCAATGGTTCATTCTCTTTGCAGGCAATTCCCTTTAGTTTAGATTTTTTAACTCGATTAGGATTAAATTTCTCAACTTTTATGAATACAGATTTCAATTTCCATAGCTGCGCTAATACGAGTATGGACCGAAATGCAATAGGCGTTTAAAATTTTATGAAGATTTTTTATATTGGAGATATTCATTGACAAGGCCTTCCTGGTCAGAGTACTTTATGACAATTGCAAAACTGGTATCTAAAAGGTCAACATGTCTAAGACGAAATATTGGTGCCGTATTAGTAAAAGATAAAAGAATAATTGCAACTGGATACAATGGTGCACCTACTGGTATAAGACATTGTGAAGAGACTGGTTGTCTGCGGGAGAAATTGGGCATAAAGTCAGGCGAAAGACATGAGTTATGCAGAGGACTCCATGCAGAGCAGAATGTGATCATTCAAGCCGCATACTATGGTGTTAGCACTAAAGATACTGTTCTTTACTCCACGCATAAACCCTGCATTATTTGCTCAAAGATGATTATAAATGCAGGTATAAAAAAGATTTATTATTTAGAGGGTTATCCAGACGCCTTGGCAGATGAGATGATCGCCGAAGCAAACATAGAAATTGAAAGGTTAGCTATATGAAATGTCCGTTTTGTGGAGATATAAAAAACAAGGTGGTTGACTCCAGGCTAAGTAAAGATAACTTGATGATAAGAAGACGCAGAGAGTGCCTTAATTGCGGAAAACGTTTTACCACCTATGAAAAGGTAGTATCAGCTTTACCAATGGTGGTGAAAAAGGATGGTAGAAGAGAGAGGTTTAATTTAGAAAAAATTAGATCTGGGATTCAAAAGGCCTGCCAGAAAAGACCGATAAGTACCAATGACATAGATGAATTTGTTGATTCTTTACCTCAAATATTTCAACAAAGCGGCTTTAGGGAGATAAATAGTTCTGATATAGGGGAAAAGGTTATTGAGAAACTAAAAGAATGGGATGATGTTGCATATGTCAGATTTTCATCTGTTTATAAGCAATTTAAAGATATAAATGAGTTTATGACAGAGTTAAAAGACCTTCTTGACGAAAGAGGCAAAGAAGGTCTATAGGCCTTTTTGATATTAGATTATACTTTGGCTGATACAAATATAGGGACTTGCTGGCGGCATAGAATATATAAATAGTGTTAAAAATATATTTTCCCACCTGTTATATCTACAAAAAACTTTTACGCCAACCTGATCATGATAAATTCTAAAAATATTTCCAAGGATTCATAAGCAATGGATAACGATGAAAGGTTTATGAAAAAGGTTATCTCTTTGGCAAAAAAGGGACTTGGATCCACATTTCCAAATCCAGTTGTTGGGGCTCTTTTGGTGAAAGATGGAAGGATTGTTAGCTCAGGCTATCATAAGAAGGCTGGAATGAAGCATGCGGAGGTAGATGCCTTGTCAAAGGTCGGCGAGGGTGCACGGGGGTCTACAATGTATGTAAATTTAGAGCCTTGCAACCATTACGGCAGGACACCACCATGCACAAAGGCTATTCTGGATAGTGGTGTATCCAGGGTTGTTGTAGGCATTAAAGATCCGAACAAGGGCGTAACCGGAGGAGGTTGTGAATTTCTTCAATCAAAGGGACTGGAAGTAAGGTGTGGTGTTATGGAGGAAGAATGTTCTGCGTTAAACGAGGTTTATATAAAGAACGTAGTTGAGGGAAAGGTTTTTGTAGCAGTAAAGGTTGCCATGACACTAGACGGCTGGATAGCAACAGAAAAGGGAGATTCAAAGTGGATAACCGACCAAAAATCACGAAGATTTGTTCACAAGCTTAGAGAACATTCAGGAGCCATCTTAGTTGGAGTGGAGACTGTAATAGCCGATAATCCGAAATTAACGCCTTACATGAGAAAAAAAAGTGTATCTCATCCTTTTAGGATAGTTGTTGATACGCATTTAAGGGCACCTTTGAGCAGCAATGTTTTTAACTCGGAGGCTGCTCACTTGACCATTATAGCATCAGGTAGTAATGTGGATAGGGCAAAAATAAGGCGCATAGAAAACCTTGGTGCCAGGGTTATTCAGTGCGAACTTAAAAACGGTCAGGTGGATATGTTAGATTTATTTGACAGGCTATCAACAATTCCACTAGGATCTGTGTTAGTAGAGGGGGGTGCAAGAATTTATAGTTCTATAATTAGAGGCGATGTTGCAGACAAGTTTTATTTATTTTTTGCACCAAAGATATTAGGTGGGGGCGATGGGATTCCATTTATGAGGGGAAAAGGTTGTGATATGATAGAAAAGAGTTATCGACTGAATTTCAAAAAAGTGAGAATATTTGATGATGATATAATGATAGAGGCATATCCTCTGAAATAAGATTTACTTTTATTGCATATAAAAATAAGGTTATAAAACTCATAAAGCTATTATCTTAGTGTATATGTTATGTTTACCGGAATTATTCAAGGAATTGGGGAAATAAAAAATATCCATAAGTACGGTTCAGAGTCAAACTTTACTATTAAGATGCCCGCATTTTTTTCTGACTGTAAGGAAGGAGACAGCATCGCTGTTGATGGTGTTTGCCTGACTATAACGAGTGTTAAGGGGAGCTTATTTTGCTTCGATGCATCCAGAGAGACACTGGAAAGAAGCACCTTGATTGATATGAAGCAAGCCAGTAGAGTGAATCTTGAAAAGGCACTTAGATTGTCTGATAGGCTAGGCGGACATCTTGTTAGTGGACATGTGGATGGTAAAGGTATTATAGGAAAATTTCAGAAGCTCGAAAAATCTTTTTTTCTTCAAGTCAAAGTTGAAAAAGATATAGGAACGTATTTAATAGAAAAAGGATCTATCGCAGTAAATGGGATTAGCCTTACTATCAATAAATGCAATGACACCTGTTTTGAGGTAAATATTATTCCAAAGACTGTAAAAGAAACTACAATGATTGGGAGCAGAGTTGGGAATAGGGTGAATATAGAGGTGGACGTTATATCCAAATATATTGAAAAATTTGTTATTAATGATAAAAAAGCCATAAGCGATAAAAATCCGTCAAGGATAGACCGGTCAATGTTGAATAATTATGGCTTTGGAGGAAAGAATGGGGATTTCTAAGATTGATGACGTGATTGAAGACATGAGAAACGGTAAAATAATTATCCTTGTAGACGATGAGGACAGGGAAAACGAGGGCGATCTTACAATGGCAGCAGAAAAGGTTACCCCTGAAGCAATTAATTTTATGGCAAAGTACGCGAGAGGCCTTATTTGTCTTTCCCTTAGCCCAGAGATAGCGGAACGATTAAATTTGCCTCTTATGGTTCAAGACAACAGGTCACCTTTTAACACTGCCTTTACAGTGACAATAGATGGAGCAAGCGGGGTAACAACAGGAATATCTGCAGCTGATCGCGCCCACACTATTCTTGCCGCGGTAGCGGACAATGCATCACCATCAGATTTAGTCCAGCCAGGTCATATCTTCCCATTAAGGGCACGAAGGGGGGGAGTTTTATTTAGGACAGGACAAACAGAGGGGTCTGTTGATTTAGCCAGGCTTGCAGGATTAAAACCGGCAGGTGTTATCTGCGAGATTATGAATGAAGATGGTACGATGGCCAGAAGACCTGATTTAGATAAGTTCGCTAAAAAACATGATCTAAAAATTGCTACTGTTGCTGATATTATTGCCTATAGAATAAGAAATGAATCTTTTGTACACAAAGACGCGGAGACGATTTTACCCACTCCTTATGGAGAATTTAAGGCACTAGGCTTTCGAAATGAGATAGATAAAAGTGAGCATCTAGTGCTTGTAAAGGGAGAGATTGACCCTGAGAAGGAGATATTGGTTAGGGTTCATTCAGAATGCCTTACAGGGGATGTTTTTGGCTCTCGTAGGTGTGACTGCGGGGATCAGTTGAAAAAGGCTGCTGAGATGATAAACCAGGAGGGTTTAGGAGTTCTTATCTATCTGAAACAAGAGGGAAGGGGCATAGGCTTGATAAATAAGCTAAAGGCCTATGCATTACAGGATAAGGGATTCGACACCGTAGAGGCAAATGAAGAGCTGGGGTTTAAGCCCGACCTTAGAGACTATGGTATAGGGGCGCAGATACTCGTTAGTTTAGGTGTTAAAAAAATGCGATTGATGACAAACAATCCCAAAAAGATTATAGGGCTTGAGGGTTATGGTTTAAAAGTTACCGAAAGGGTTCCTATTGAGATTCCTCCACGGCCTGAAAATGAGAAGTATTTATTAACAAAATGTGAGAAACTGGGGCATATAATGTCATTAAATCCTAAGGAAACTATTACATAGGTTTTAGAGGTCAAGAAGAATAATTTAAATAAGGGGGATTGCCATGCCCAATTATGTTGAGGGGGAGATATCTGCAAAGGGAATTAAGTTTGCAATTATTGTTAGTCGTTTTAATGATTTTATTAGTCAAAGATTACTAGAGGGCGCATTGGATGCGCTAAAAAGACATGGAGCAGCAGAGCCTGAGGAGGAAACGACTATCTTTAAAGTTCCAGGGGCGTTTGAAATAGCGGCAGTAGCAAAAAAAGTAGCTTCAAGCAATAAGTACGATTGCGTTATATGCTTAGGCGCAGTTATAAGGGGGGAAACGCCACATTTTGAATACATAAGCTCGCAAGTATCTCGGGGGGTTGCATCTGTAGGACTTGAGAGCCAAGTCCCAGTTACATTTGGCATCCTTACATGCGATACATTAGAGCAGGCCATTGAAAGGGCTGGAGCGAAAAGCGGAAATAAAGGATGGGATGCGGCTGTCTCTGCAATGGAAATGGTAAGTTTATACAAGGCATTGCATTAAGCATGCCTGGTTATAGTGGCTTCAAAGAATTCTGTTTTCAGATATTTACAATAAAAAATCACATAAGGTAACCAATTCTCTACACTGAAAGACTTTTGTGAAACCCTATTGATTAGTGCCTCAAATAGTAAACTTATTTGAATGAAATTATTTTGGCAGTAGAAAAAATGTGCCAAACATGGGTTTATTTTTTATAAACTTTTGAGCTTAAAGTTATAAAGCTAAATGGGCAAGAGAAGACAATCAAGAGAGCTAGCATTGAAGGTGCTTTTTAGCCTTGATTATTTCAAGACTAATCCAGAAGAATGCTTTGATTTGGTTTGCAATAATTTTGATGCATCTGAGGATATTAAACCGTTTTCTCGGGAACTTGTATTAGGAGTGTTTTCTTGTCTTAAAGAGATAGATGCATTAATAGATAAAACATCGAAAAATTGGCGATTAGAGCGTATAGGAAGAGTTGACCGCGCTATACTAAGATTGGCAATATATGAGTTTTTAAAAAGGGATGATATTCCACCAAAGGTATCCATTAATGAGGCGGTAGATTTGGGTAAAAAATTTGGAGGAAAGGACTCAGGTGCATTTATTAATGGCCTATTAGATAAAATATACAATACTATAAAAATGGAGCCAAAAGAAATGCTAAAAGATCATTCTGTAAATGCAGTATAAAATGAAAGTGGATTTATTGTTAACCTGTAAGGGTTTAAATCAACTACACAACCACGCAGTAGTTGGTTTTTTATTTGAGAATGAAGCCTTTTCAAGTGGCCACCTTCAACAGCTAAATGACAGATTAGAAAACCATTTGAAGTATTTACGGGAGAACCAACTTCTTACCGGAAAAAAGCAAGAGGTTTTTTTAATCGCACCTCAAGAAAAGATTAATGCCGAAAAAATATTGTTTTTTGGATTAGGGTCGATTAACACTTATTCGCAGGATGTGATAAATATAGCCATAAAGAAGGCATTATCAACCCTTGAAAAATTGTATTTATATGACTTATTGATACTTATATCCAGTGAAAATATAGTGAAAGGTATTTATATCGATTTGATAAAATCTTTAATAGTTAGTTTCATCAATTACTGTAATGAAAAAGAAAAAGGTGAATTTAAAGTTGTTTTTCTCATTGAAGAACAATATAAAAATGATTTAAAAAACTTGGAGAAGGAAGTAAGGCCCTATTTTAATCCTACCTTTGATTATTCGATTTTGATCGAAGTTGACTAATAACATTAAAGAGAAAGAGATGAAAAAATATAATCCTCACATGATAGAATCGAGATGGCAGACTTATTGGGATAAGAATGATTGTTTTAAGGCAACTGAAGATAAAAATAAGGAGAAATACTATTTGCTTGAAATGTATCCTTATCCCTCAGGAAAAATCCATATGGGTCATGTAAGAAATTATGCCATTGGAGATGTAGTTGCTAGATATAAAAGAATGAAGGGATTTAATGTGCTTCATCCAATGGGATGGGATGCATTTGGTATGCCGGCGGAAAATGCCGCTATCGAGAATAACACCCATCCTGCTACATGGACTTACGATAACATAGACTACATGAGGTCTCAATTGAAAAGCATGGGGTTTAGCTATGATTGGGGCAGGGAGCTGGCAACCTGCAAGGAGGACTATTATAAGTGGGAGCAACTTGTTTTCCTCAAGATGTTTGAAAGGGGTCTAGCATATAGGAAAAAGACCTTTGTAAATTGGTGTGATAAATGCCAGACCGTATTGGCCAACGAGCAGGTTGTCGATGGATGCTGTTGGAGACATACAGATCAGAAGGTTGAATTAAAAGAGATGGACAGCTGGTTTCTGAAAACCACAGAGTATACAAAAGAATTGCTTGATTATTGCGATAATCTCCCAGGCTGGCCTGATAAAGTTTTGACGATGCAAAAAAATTGGATAGGTAAAAGCCAAGGTGCAATAATAAAATTTCCTGTAATTGATTATGACTATACCGTAGAGGTTTTTACAACAAGGCAGGATACCTTATTTGGTGCAACCTTTTTATGTTTTGCCCCAGAGCATCCTATGGTGAAAAAGATGACAAGGGGGACAGACCAGCAAGATAAGGTTGATGCCTTTATTGAAAAAACCCTTAAGATTGATACTTTTATGAGAACGGCTGATTTTACCGCTAAGGAGGGGCTATTCACTGGCAGGTACTGTTTAAATCCGGTGACTAATGAAAAAATACCCATATATATTGCCAATTTTGTCTTATATGAATACGGTACTGGTGCAATTATGGCAGTACCTACACACGATCAAAGGGATTTTGAATTTGCAAAAAAGTATGATTTGCCATTAAGGTTAGTAATAAAGCCGGAAGATAGTGAAATAGTTGAGGATCAAATGGAAGAGGCCTATGTAGGTGAAGGAATATTAGTAAATTCAGACCAATTTAATGGTATAAAAAACAGGGATGCCCTTGAAAAAATAGGAGATTACCTTGAGGACAAGGGTATGGGATATAGAACAACAAACTATCGGCTAAAGGATTGGGGAATAAGTAGACAAAGATATTGGGGCGCACCTATACCAGTTGTTTATTGTGAGAGATGCGGGGTAGTGCCGGTCCCGGAAGATCAATTGCCCGTAGTCCTTCCTCTTGACTTAGACCTTAAAGAGGGGGGAAAATCTCCATTATCTTATGAAGCCTCTTTTTATGAGACACCATGCCCAAAATGCGGTCAAAAAGCAAGAAGAGAGACAGATACAATGGATACTTTTGTTGAGTCATCCTGGTATTTTGACCGATTTACATCTCCTAGATATGATAGCGGCCCTTTTGATAAAGAAAAGGTTTTATACTGGATGCCTGTAGATCAATACATAGGTGGAATCGAACATGCTATATTGCACTTGCTTTATTCTAGATTTTATACAAGGGTACTCAGGGATTTGGGTTATCTAGAAATCGATGAGCCTTTTACTAATCTTTTAACACAGGGAATGGTCTGCAAAGAGACATTGAAATGTGAAAAACATGGTTACCTCTTTCCAGAACAGGTAAAAGATGGGAAATGTATTTATTGCGGAGCTGAGGTTGAAGTTGGGCCTTCAATAAAGATGTCTAAATCTACCAAGAATGTATTAGACCCCCAAAAATTAATTGAAAAATATGGTGCAGACACAGTCAGGATGTTTTGCTTATTTGCATCTCCACCAGAAAGGGACCTTGAATGGAATGATGAAGGTGTGGAAGGCTCCTGGAGATTTCTTAACAGGGTATGGCGTATAGTGACTGAAAACAGCGATAACATAAAAAATAGCAATCGTTGCGAGAATTTTTCATCTCTTCCACCCTACTTAAAAGATATGTATCGAAAGATACATCTCACTATAAAGAAGGTGACTGAGGATATCGAAGAGAGATTTCATTTTAATACAGCTATTAGCGCAATCATGGAATTATTTAATAAGATAAGTCAGCTAATTAACAGTGAGAAAGAATTAAATGAATCCGACTGGTCTGTCGTCAAAGAGGCTGTAGAAAACATGATTGTCCTTTTAAACCCTGTTGTGCCGCATATCTCAGAGGAATTATGGAGAGAGTTAGGGTATAAAAGCAGCTTAGTTGAATTTTCATGGCCTCAGCATAGAGAAGAGTTTCTTGAAAAGGAAACCTGTGTAATTGTTATACAGGTAAATGGAAAGGTAAGAAGCAGGATGGATGCCCCGGTTTCATTAAATAAAACAGAAATGGAAAATATGGCATTATCAGATGAAAGGACGCGAAAATTTATCGAAGAAAAAGCAATTAAAAAGGTTATAGTTGTTCCGGATAAACTGGTAAACATAGTTATATAGCTTATATAGCCTATCTCACTGACATCTGATTCCTCTCTTTAAAATAGCATACCCCTTATTTTTGGAAGTATAAAAATTAAAATAATTATTGTAGCCTTTAATATAACCCGAATCAGTGATTTGTAAATTTAAAAGCTTTTGAATTATTCTGGACTTTGCTGCGTATATGAGCCATTTAACTCAAAGAAAAAAGTCAAAGGCCTGTAAAACTATTAACTACATATTTTTATGGATCTTATTGGCTGCCGTTTTTAGCTGCGGCTATCACTTTAGGGCTGCTGATGGCTCAATAGGAAAGAAACTCAAATCAATAGCCATCCCCATTCTTTCCAGCCCATCTTCTTTTATGGGGGTGGAAGGTGATTTGACAAGGATAGTTCGAAACGAGTTCATTGCGCATTCCAAGGTAAAGATTGTTGGAAAAGACGAGGCTCAGGGTATTTTATACTGCCAAATATATTCCATAAAAACAGCCCCATTATCCTATTCTGTGTTAAGGCAGAGCATACACGGCTATAATTCTACAGAAAAAGTTACAAACGTGAGAGAACTAAAGGTAACGATAGACGTGAAATTAGAAGATGCGAGGACGGAGAAAATAATATGGGAGGATTTAAAACTTACTGAAAAGGCACGTTTTCAGGCTGGAACAGATCCTCTCAGCACACTTCACAATCAGCGTCAGGCATTCACATCAATAGCTAGCAGCTTAGCAAAAAGAATCTATTCAAACACTATGGAGAGGTTCTGATGCAGGATTTATCGCCCGACAGCGTTATAGACTCTTTAAGAAATAAGTCCATTGCACCATTCTATCTATTTTATGGTTCCGAAGAATTTTGGATCGAGGTAACCCTTGAAAAGATAAAAGATGGTCTTATTTCCACATCAGCGAGAGATTTTAATTTAGAGACCTTTTACGGCGGAGAGGTTTCAGCCTATGAATTACTCAGCAGGGCAAGGTCAATTCCTTTTATGTCCTCCCATAGACTTATAATTGTTAGAGATACTGAAAAATTTAGTCAAGCTGACTTGGGTATATTCTCAGATTATCTTGATAATCCAGTAGATTCAACTTGCATCATATGGCTATCGGAAAAGATGGATTTGAGAAGTAAATTTTTTAAAAAGCTTAAAGGGCTTGAAAGGGCAGTAAATTTTAAGAAATTAACAGAGCAGCAACTATATGTCTGGATACGAAAGCGTGCAAAAGATGAAGGGCTGATTCTGGAAAAAGATGTGCCCGCTTTTCTTTATCAAACGATTGGTAATAATTTGAGAGATATTTATAATGAGATAGTAAAATTATCAATAAGGTATCCAAAGCGAAATATTGGCATTGAAGAGATCAAAGAATTGGCTATTTTTAGCAAACTTTTTACTATTTTTGAATTAATAGATTATTTATTTGAAAGGGATGCATCTCACTCTTCTGAGGCCTTAAACAGGTTTTTTGATACACAAGGAAGAGATACTAGCAAATTGTTAGGCCTTTTGCACATGCTAGCACGACAGATTAGGCTGATTTTGGCAGCTAAACCTTTGACAGGGCTGGGTAGGGATAAGGAAAATATGGCCCAAGAATTGAGACATTTACCTGACTTTGTAATAAAAAAATGTATCTCACAGGGAAAATTATGGCAAGAGAATGAGCTTTATGCGTCATTGGGCCATATTTACAAGGCGGACGAATTAATCAAAAGTGGCTCAAAAGGAGATATTATTTTGGAGAACTTGATATTTCGTCTTTGTTTTCCCGAGAAGCTGTAGTAGCTGCCTTATTTAAATGCACTGCTAACCTAGATATTTTTCTGTTTGCAGTATTCCTGTGTATTATTCCTTTAGATTTAATTTTATGAAGAATAGAAGTAGCTTCATTAAGGAACAGGTGTGCATCTTCTATTTTATTATCTGCTATAGCAAGCCTGACTTTTTTTACGGCATTTTTAGCCTTAGTCTTATAGGCAATATTAATTGACCTCTTTGCCTTATTTTGCCTGTCCCTTTTAATGGCTGATTTATGATTTGCCAAATTTTTACCTCCTAAATTCTGAATATCCGTGAGACATTAAACTAATACAACAATTGTGTCAAGGTTTTTTTATGAAAGAGAATGAACTTGTTACTAAAGCTGCCGGGGTAGTTGGTATCTTCACTTTTCTTAGCAGGGTTATGGGCTTAGCAAGAGATATTCTTATAGCAAATTTTTTCGGCTCGGGTTTGGTTGCGGACGCATTTTTTGTTGCCTTTCGTATACCAAATCTTTTCAGAAGATTGTTTGCCGAAGGATCGTTTTCAGTATCATTCATACCTGTTTTCACCGAGTACCTTCAAAGAAAATCTAAACATGAAGCTATCTATCTTGCGCAAATTGTTTTAACTGTCATGACTATAATCCTAACATCTTTCACAATTATTGGCATTGTTTTTTCCCCATTTCTTATACGAATTATTGCACCTGGTTTTGGTGGTTTAGGTGAAAAGTATTACCTCGCTGTTTTTTTGACCAGAATAATGTTTCCTTATATATTTCTCGTTAGTCTTTTATCTTTTTTCAGTGGCGTCTTGAATTCCCTCAAACATTTTTCAGCACCTGCAGCTGCTCCTATTTTTTTAAATCTTTCTATGATCGCAGCGCTTATTTTTTTAGCACCACATATGAAGATCCCATCAGCAGGTTTGGCTATTGGTGTTATAGGCGGAGGATTTCTTCAGTTGGCCTTGCAGATCCCCTTTTTAGTAAATAAAGGCATGTCATTTGCTCCAAAATGGAACATAAGACATCCAGCACTGAAAAAAATATTAGTGCTTATGGTTCCAACAATATTTGGCTCGGCAATTTATCAAATTAATCAGTTAATTGGAACGTTATTAGCATCTTTTTTACGGGAGGGAAGTATCTCCTACCTTTATTACGCTGACAGACTTGTTCAGTTTCCCTTGGGGGTTTTTGCCATAGCAATCAGCACCGCTGTCTTACCTTCCTTATCAAGAGAGGCATCAAAAGGTGAAATTGATATGTTAAAAGACACATTATCGCATGCTATGAGACTTACTATGTTTATAACAATTCCTTCAATGGTAGGCCTGATTGTTCTAAGAGAGCCTATAGTCAAGTTGTTATTTGAAAGAGGGGCATTTAGTTCTTTCAGCACCCTTATGACTGCCAAGGCTCTTGCTTATTACTCCTTGGGATTGTGTTCATTCGCGGGGCTTAGAATTTTTGTATCCGCCTTTTATTCGCTGCAGAATACAAAAATACCAGCAAAGGTAGCTGCAATTGCGATGATTTTTAATGTTATCTTTTCTCTTATACTCATGGGTCCTCTAAAACACGGTGGGCTTGCCCTGGCTCTTTCTCTTGCATCAACTCTCCAGTTGTTAATGCTTATTTTTTTGTTGCATAATAGATTAAATGGAATTAAAGGGATGGTAATTTTACGTTCCATGGCAAGATCATTTATATCATCTATGGTTATGGGTGTTTTTATATATCTTATCTATTCAGAAGTTTTGGGGAATTATATTGTCCAAAGCACGCTGACGTTAATAATAGGCCTATCGATCACTATATCCTCTGGTGTTGCTATATATTTTGTCTCGGCAAAACTACTAGGTAGTGAAGAAGTATTGTCTATAAGAGAGGTGTTTAAGTTCCCGTCTAACACATCAAAGTCTAAAGTTTAACAATGAAACAGAGATTTTTGTTTAACTAATAGTTTAATTTACGGTAATTCGCTTTTCCTGGATACTGTAGTGGTTAATGTCATGACTAGCGGCCTGTATCGGTAATTTTATAGAGAAGCAGCGCCCTGCATCTTAGATTCCGAACCCCATTGGCAGCTAATAAGGTCAGGCCAATTTTATTCTTTACCACTGTTTTCCTTCGGCGTGAGTTTGTAAATGGATTAGCATGATAGGTATAATTAAAGATTATGTTTAAGAGGTAAGATGAGACAAGTGCCCTTTTTTATAGTTGTTGTATTATTTGTAATGTTTTACGGCAACATGGAATTACCTTGTGAAGTTGAGCCTGGATCGGCTGACACCGGATTTAGTCAAAATTCTCTATACTGGTATGATAGAGGAATTAAAAAAAGAGTTTGGATGGCCACAGATGAAATGGCCCTAGTTTTGGGAAAGACCGATGAGGGAGAAGACAGGCTGTCTTTGGTCCAGGACCTTTATCCTGATGCTGTTGTAACTGAAAAACGTAATTATATAGCTCATCTTAAGTTTTTTAAAATGTGTGATATAAAAAAAGAGATGCGCGCTGTTTCCCCTCAGGGTTTACTGCATCCAGTCTTTTATAAGAGTAAGGAGAAATGGGAGGGTGGAAAAATGGTGCTGGTGAATGAGATCATAGTACAGTACCCCCAATTCTTTACTGGAGGAAAGATCGAAGAGATAGAGAAAGAATATGGATTAGAGAGGTTAAAACAGTTTGGTTTTGCCAAAAACACATTTTTGTATACAACAGATAGTCCATTAAACTCCCTGGATATTGCCTCAATTCTGGTTGAATCTGGTCTTGTCAATTATGCATACCCCCACTGGATACGAGAAGCTAGAAAACGGGCAATACCTAATGACCCGCTTTTTCCGGATCAATGGCATTTAAAAAATACTGGGCAGGGTAACGGGGCATATGGAGAAGATATAAATATTGTATCTGTGTGGGATAACTACAGAGGGTCTGAAAATGAGGTTATTGCTATTGTAGATTATGATGGCATGGAAATAGATCATGAGGACCTGTATGTGAATGTTTTGGCTGATAAATGCTGGGATTATGTCGAGGAAGATGCTGACCCAACGCCGGTGTCGAGTAGTGACTATCATGGAACTTCCTGTGCAGGTCTCGCTGCAGGCAGAGGATTTAATGACTTAGGTGTATGCGGGGCAGCTCCGTATGCAGGTTTAGTTGGTTACCGGATTCCAGATGGACTGTCAGATGTCTATGAATCTTTGTCACTTTCAAGGAATTCACAGTTAGTCGACATATATAGCAATAGTTGGGGTCCTTTAGATCCTTCTTACATATTTGAGTCTCCTGTACTTGACGGACCAGGGGAGTTATTGGAAGATGCAATTGAAAATTGTGTGAAACATGGACGTCAGGGACTTGGCAATATTTATATATGGGCTGGAGGAAACGGTGGTCAATTTGGTGACAATTCAAATTATGACGGTTATGCAAACTCTCGATATGCTATTGCTGCGGCAGCATCAACTGAAAATGGAGACAAGGCTATATATTCTGAGGAAGGTGCTAATATTATGGTAAATGCACCTGCAGGTACGCTTACTTTTGGTTTGACAACAACTGATCTTACAGGGTTTCCAGGGGATGATCATGGAAATTATACATCCACGTTTGGTGGAACCTCGGCATCCGCTCCGTTGCTGGCAGGGGTCATTGCGCTTATGCTGCAGGCGAACCCTGAATTGACATGGAGAGACATACAACATATCATTATTGAGACTGCAGAGAAAAATGATCCTTATGATGATGATTGGATTATGAACGGCGCAGGCCATCATATTAACCACAAATATGGCTTTGGCCGTGTTGATGCAAAAGCAGCGATAGAGGCTGCTGTTTTTTGGAATTCCGCACCTCCTGAGAAAACAGTTGAAAGCAGCCGCAGTCCTAACATTGAGATACCTAACAACGATGCAACAGGTGTATCGTCCACTATCTTTATCGAAGATGATTTGAAAGTGGAGTTTGTAGATATCTATTTTTCAGCGCCGGACCATAACTCCTGGGGAGATTTGGAAATTAGCCTTATATCACCTGCTGGCACTATAAGTATACTTGCAAAAAAACATAACTCTAATCACTCGGATACATATGAAAACTGGAGATTTGGTAGTGTGCGCCATTACGGGGAATACTCGAGAGGTGATTGGACGATCAATGTAAAAGATGTAGGCAGTGAGTTTTATTCAGGCACCTTACAGTCATGGGGACTTAAAGTATACGGTGCAGGTCTCTATCCAAGCGGTGATTTAGCACCACTTGGAAACAGGGATGGGCAGGTAAATGTAGGAGATGCCCTGGTAGCCCTTCGCTTCGCCGTAGGGCTTGAGACACCGACACAGGAGGATATGCACTATGGGGATGTTGCCCCTCTTGATTCCACCGGTCGGCCTGATCCTGATGGTATTATTAATTTAGGAGACGCCTTGGTTATACTAAGAAAGGCACTTGGAATTATTTCTTTTTAAAAGATACGGGGAGCCAGCGGGAGAGTATGCATAAGGGTATATTTTGTTAGTTTTAACGTAGATTTTTCCTTGACATTTTATCAGAATATGCACTATGTTCTATCCCGGTAATGGCCTAGGCTATATATATGGGTCTGCTATGCTGTGTAGGATCGCTTCCTTTGTCAGAGTAGCGACCTTAGGCTTGGTATCATTATGGAAAATTTGTGAAAGGAGGTCGATACTATGGCAGAAGGAACAGTAAAGTGGTTTAGCAACAAAAAGGGATATGGTTTTATCCAGCAGGAAGATGGTAATGACTTGTTCGTTCATCATTCTGCGATCAACATGTCCGGATTCAAAACCCTCTCTGAAGGTGATCGAGTAAGTTTTGAAGTAGAAGACAGTGATAGAGGACCAAAGGCCAAAAATGTTGTAAAAATGTAGGTTATTTGTTAGTACTGCTGTGAAAAGGGCATCTCTTTAGCTTAGGGAGATGCCCTTTTTGTTTACTCCTCTTAATGGAGAAAAAGTGACGGGCATAGTATTTTCGGCCGCCTGTTTTTATGTGTATGGTTAAGATAGGAATAAAAATGATAACTAATTAAGCCTTACGAATAATAAAATCATAGATAAACATTAATAGGATTTAATTAAAGCTATTGATAATTTCAGAAAGTCAAGTATACTTATTGTTGGCTAAGGCATGCTTAATGGATTTATGCGAGTGGAGATGCCTGGGCAAGCCCGTGGAACCACATCCCGACCGCAGCCTCATTCATCCACGGTTAAAACCGTGGCTTTCTGCGGTCGGGATAAATGGAGTTTTATCAGAGATATCATAGCAAAAAAAGTTGCGGCCTGAACTCCAACGCTGGATTCACGTATAAAAATATTCTTTTTCTGTGTCTAATTTCATGTTAAAAAAACATAATTAATTATCTAGAGAATGAAAAAATTGTAATAAAAGAAGCCGAATATAATTCCGCTCAACTTATAGACTCTATAAAGGTACGTTAGTGAGTAAGCCAATACCCGCACAGAAGGTGAAATTGATAAGCAGCCTGTTTTCCGCAGATGTAGATCTGATAACGAAGGTAACTAAACAAGTTGAAAACTATTTTGGCATTGTTGACTGGGTTAGTGAGGAGATTACCTTTGACAGGACTACATATTATGCAAAGGAAATGGGATGGCCTTTATATAGGCGCTTCATATCTTTCGAAAACCTTAAACACCCTGAATTTTTAGTGGAAGCCAAGTTAATAACCAATAAAATTGAAAATGAGCACCTTTCCGGCGAGCAAAGAAAAATAAATATTGACCCTGGTTATATTTCTCTGGAACGATTAGTGCTTGCCACTGGTAAGAATTATACCCACAGGATTTATTTGGGAAATGGTATATATGCGGATTTAACCCTTGTTTTTCATGCTGGATCATTCAAGCCTTTACCGTGGACGTATCCAGACTATAAAGATGAAAAGGCCTTGGCCTGGTTTAATACGCTACGAGCTGATTATTTATCGTACTTAAGAGGGGAAAAGAATTAATTAGAATAAGTTTGTGAACATAGAAAAGAGGGATAATAGTATGCTTAAAAGCATGACAGCTTATGGAAGGGCTGAGTCTTTAGAAGGTGATGAAGAAGGGTTTATTGTTGAAATAAGGTCTGTCAACTATCGCTATAGAGACATCATTGTCCACCTTTCTCATAGTTTTAAGGTGCTAGAGGGAAAAATTAGGGAAATGGTTTCTTCAACGGCTGAACGGGGGAGAATTGAGGTATCAGTACAGAGAAAGAATGACACTGGAAAGGATTTTCAATTAAAGTTAAATCGACCATTATTAAAGTCGTATATTACTATTTTCAGTGAATTAAACAGAGAGCTTGGGTTTGAAAAGCCGCCTGATTTGGCCTATTTTTATCAATTGAAAGATATTATCATTGTGAACGAAGAAACCCCTGAGATGGAGAAATTATGGCCAGACTTGAAGGCTTTGATAGAAAAGGCCATGCTATCGTTTGATACTATGAGAAAAAATGAAGGTAGTGCCATAGAAAAAGATTTTTTTAATAGGTTGCAGATAATTGCACGATATATCAATGGGATAAGGGAAAGATCTAATAAGACGGTTAAAGAATATACAAAAAAGTTAACCCAATCTATTAAGAAGCTAATTGAAGATTTAGAAATAAATGACGAAAGGCTTTCTCAAGAAGTAGCATTTATGGCCGAAAAATCTGATATTACCGAAGAGCTTGTCAGAATGGAAAGCCATTTAGAACAGTTTAAATATTTTATGAGCCAGGATAACGCGGTAGGGCGTAAGTTAGATTTTTTATTACAGGAGCTAAACAGGGAGGTTAATACAATTGGCTCCAAGGCCTCTGATTCGATCATTTCCCACTTTGTTGTTGAGGTGAAGGCGGAACTGGAGAAATTAAGAGAACAAATTCAGAATATCGAATAAAGATACAATACCGGCATATTCTCAGAGAGCATTTACAGCGTGTTTAACGGTACTATAAAAAACAACACCGTATTTATTGGGCTGTTTCTGGCAAGAATAGTAATTCACAGAAAAGGGGATTCTTCTTGTAACGTAATTCAATTGAAAACAGGAGAAAATATTCATGGATTCAAATTTACTCAGTGTTGGTTTTGGCAATTTTCTTGTGTCGAGAAGGGTTGTAGCAATAATCTCACCATCTTCTGCGCCAATCCGAAGACTTCGTGAGGAGGCAAGAGATGAGAAAAGATTAATTGATGCGACTCAAGGAAGAAAGACTAGATCTGTAATAATAACAGATAGCAATCACGTAATAATGTCGGCTGTTCAATCTGAAACAATAGCACAAAGATTTTCTCCTGATGGCTCATTGCGAGATGAAGACTTGTTTTAGCTTTTCTGTCTTTTTACCTTTGTTCTTGCATACAGAATCTTTCATTTTTTTGTTCTTTAAAATGCTTTGGCGGACATTGAGAGAAATTATTTGATTCTTTAAAATGGATTAAAAAAATTATGTTTATTCAATTATTCTGCATGAGTATTGGTTGATATGGGAAATATTTTTATTATAACTGCACCTTCCGGAAGTGGAAAGACCACAATTATACATAGTGTAAAAAAAGATATCAGTACAATAGGGTACTGTATCTCGCATACAACTAGAAAGCCAAGGAAGGGGGAGGCCCATGGCATTCATTATTATTTCATAGATGAGGATGGGTTTCAAAAAATGATTGAAAATAGAGAATTTTTGGAATGGGCCTTTGTCTACGGCAAATATTACGGGACTTCTTTTGAAAGCATGGAAAAAGCATTATCTTCAGGGGAGGATCTCTTGATGGACCTTGATATACGAGGCGCCAGGGCGGTTAAAACAAGATACCCTGATTCTTCGCTGATATTTATTTTACCGCCATCAATACAAGCCCTTGAGGAAAGATTAAAAAAGAGGACAAAGGGTGGTGAAAAGAATATAGAATTAAGAATTACCAAGGCCATGGAGGAAATTCAACAATGTGTAGATTATGACTATATTATCATTAATGATAATTTAGATAAAGCGGTTGAAGAAGTTAAGGCAGTTATTGTTTCTAGCAGGGCCTATAAAACGAAAAGGCTGTCTTTGGTTAAACAACTATTCCATCTATAGCTTATAAATTAGGCACATAGAGCTTGGTCCACTATTTTACAGGACTTATTTTATACAATAAGGTTAAACGATTGGCAGACGTGGAGCATATAATAAATATAGAGAATTCATACCCATTTTTCAATTTCCACTGTTGTACAAAGCTCTGATTAAATTATGTCTTATTTTGTATCAGGTATAAATGCAGTTAGAGAAACCCTCAGAAAAGGCAATACTATAATTGAGATTGTGATCGCCGAACAGAGGAAAATACACCGTATTCAGGAGATACTGGATTTGGCGGAGAAAAAAGGGGTACCCATTAAATTCAAGGATAAGGCTTACATAGATAGCATAATGCCGAATTTATCTCATCAGGGCATAGTGGCTTTGTTAAAAAATTATAGATATTTTAATCTAGATGAATTGATTACAACTGCGATTGAAAGCGATGGGAAGGGCCTCCTTCTTGTAGCTGATCATATTACTGATACGGGTAATCTTGGGGCGCTGATTAGGACGGCTGAATTTTTTGGTGTTCAAGGCCTTATATTACCGAAAGATAGGTCCGCATGTATTAATGATATTGTTCATAAAACTTCAGCTGGGGGTTCAGCTCACCTTCCGGTAACAAGGGTAGTAAATTTATCGAGGGCAATCGATGAATTAGCAAAAAATAATGTATGGATAATAGGGGCCTCAGGAGAGAGCAATACAAGTATTTATGAATTTGACTGGAGAAGAGATGTTGCTCTTGTAATGGGAAATGAAGAAAAGGGCTTGGCCAGGATAGTGAGAGAAAAATGTGATCATATAGTAAGCATACCAGGCTTCGGGCAAATCGATTCACTTAATGTGTCGGTAGCTTCAGGGGTGATATTTTCTGAAATAGTAAGGCAGAGGTCCTATTCTAAATAATTCGCATTTGCAACTATAATTAAAATTTAAAGCGGTATAATTAAGCGCCAATGAGCGTGGATTTTATTGTCTCCTTCGAGGAATGGGAGAGAAACCCTCGCCTTCTCCCGACGTATCGTCGGGAATCTTCGACCCCGTGATCGGGATTTCCGCTTTGCTCCGACATGCAAAGACTTTAGTTGAATAATTCTATCTGGTTAAGAGCTAAAGGGGCAAAGCGGAAAAGGCCTGTCTGTGCCTTTCTGCCTTTGTGCCTCTGACCCTCAAGCTACCCCTTTTAGGGATAGTAGTTGATTTCATCTTCCATCAAGGGGAAGCCATCAATTGCCCTACATTTAACAAGGGCGTTTATAACTTCAAAGACGGGTAGGCCAACAACATTTGTGTAAGAACCGTTTATGTATTCTATCATAAAGGAGCCAATGCCCTGTATAGCATAGCTTCCAGCCTTGCCAAACGGTTCGCCTGTTTTTATATAATTCTCTATTTCATCGCCCATTAATTTTTTGATTTTAACTTTTGTTACAACTGATTCTAAATGTGCTATCTCGCCCCTATAATCAAGTATGCAAAAGCCAGTTATTGTATTGTGGGCTTTTCCTTGTAACATGTTAAGTGTATTACGACAGTCCCCTGGATCTTTTGGCTTTCCGGATATTACATTATTTAGCACTACTATGGTGTCTGCGCCAAGTACCCATTGCTTTTTTCTAATTTCATGCACTGCCCTGGACTTATTAAGTGCCGCCTTACAAGCTCCTTCCTCGGGTGATAAATTTTCATAAATGGGCTCCTTGAACCTACTTTTCATTGCTACAAACGGAATACCTATCTGTCTGAGTATTGATTTACGTCTTGGGGAGGAAGATGCCAATAAAAGAGGGTTATGCTTGTTTATTTTTACTCCATTGAACATGCTAATAAAAATTAATACAGGGTTATATTGTTTAATGCTAAAGGTTAATGTTTTTTAAGCCGATTTATTAGATTGGTTTACTATAAGGGCCAAGCGTTTGTGTGTTTGTCGCATAATTGGCTTTGATAAAAAAGTCTGGACGATACATAATATATAGATACAAAGGGTAACTACTAAAGTGCATAAATCTTTATTTTTAGATTAAATAAATAGTGTTCCTGGCTAAAATATGATTAATTGTACCTCTTGACAAGATTGAACTATTTCAGATAAAATTACTATTTAAAGGAAACATTTATAATAAATTCCATAAATTGTAAACTTCTAATTGACAAATATGGCTTATATTTTGCAGACCTCTATTTAAAGGCATAAAGAGATAAAATGATTATTTCGTTACTCTAAAGATAATTTTAACACCCTTAACGTCAATTATGGTGCTTTGCCTATGCTTACTCAAAAACCAAATGCAATAAAATTTATAATAGATGAAAGTGCAAAAGAAAAAACCTCTGATATTAACGCCCTAAAGAGGGAGCTTCAATTCACAAGGCGCTTAAATGATATTACAAACAAAATAAACTCTTCTAATGGAATCGATGACATATTAATTAACTTAAGGCAAAGTGTCCTAAGCCTTTTTGATTCAGAGCGATTAACTATCTATGTAGTCGATAGGGTCAATCGTGAGATAGTTTCACGGTTTAAAACTGGTAAGGAGATAAGCGAAATTCGTGTTCCGATTGACGATAAAAGTATTGCCGGCTATTGCGCTGCTACAGGAAAAATTGCAAACATCGAAAATGCTTATAATAGTGAAGAATTAAAAAATATTAGCCCTCAATTGATGTTTGATATGAGCTGGGATCAAAAAACAGGCTACAAAACAACACAGATATTGGCCGCGCCTATAAAATTCAAGAAATACCTTTTGGGCGTAATCCAGCTTATTAATAAGACGAACGGAAACGCTTTTACGGCTGAAGATCAGAGATCACTTATAGAGATAGCCGAGGTTTTAGCGATTGCCTTTTATAACCACAATAGGCTGAAACAACGTGCTAGACGTTCAAGATTTGATTACCTTATAATTAGCAATGTAATTACATCTAAAGACTTGGAAAGCGCTATTAACCTGGCGAGAAAGAAAAAAAGTACAGTGGAAAACGTTCTTATGAATGAATATCATGTAGCGAAGGAAGATATTGGTAAGTCGCTAAGTATATTTTATAATACCCGTTTTATTCCATATGATGAAGGGATGGCTATTCCCGGGCAATTGCTAAAAGGCCTTAGGCCGGCATATTTAAGAAGAAATCATTTTGTCCCTGTATATCAATCTGACTATAAGATAGTCATTGCAATGGAAAATCCAGATTATTTACCTGATCAAGATACAATAAAACGGCTTATAGCCGGGGAAGAGTTTGAGTTCTGTGTTTCTTTAAGGGATGATATTTCTAAAATGATAGATCTTTTCTTTGATGTGAAGAGATCTGGCCTTATGAATAAATCTGGAAGTATAGAGGATATTCTTGGTCAATTAGACTATGGTGAACAAGACGACGACGAGCTTGAACTTGAAAGAGTCACGGAGGAAGATTCGGCTGTGGTGCAATTGGTTAATAAGATGATTATCGATGCATACAATAGAGGGGCATCCGATATTCATATAGAGCCCAGGCCGGGAAAGGGAGATGAGGTTATAAGATTTAGGATTGACGGTTTATGCCAAATTTATCAAACCATACCTTACACATATAAGAATGCTATAAATTCAAGAGTTAAGATTATGAGCGATCTTGATATAGCTGAAAGACGTCTTCCACAGGACGGCAAGATACGATTTAGTAGGTATGCCCCCCTGGATTTGGAACTAAGGGTTGCCACAATACCAACTTCAGGGCAGAATGAGGATGTTGTGCTTCGGTTGCTGGCAACAGGTGGGCCAATATCTCTCAATAAAATGGGTATGTGTGAAAGGGATTATAATTCATTTGTTAACTTAGTTAAAAAACCTTATGGAATTATTCTTGTAGTAGGGCCAACTGGAAGTGGAAAGACCACTACGCTGCATTCAGCCTTACATTTTATTAACAACACGGAGATAAAGATCTGGACTGCGGAGGACCCAGTCGAGATCACGCAGGAAGGGCTTCGCCAGGTTCAGGTAAAGCCTAAAATAGGTTTTAATTTTGCTGAGGCAATGAGATCATTTTTAAGGGCGGACCCAGACGTTATTATGGTTGGTGAGATGAGGGACAAGGAGACAGTTTCTACAGGAATAGAAGCATCCCTGACAGGTCATTTGGTATTTTCAACGTTGCATACAAACAGTGCGGCAGAAACTATTGTTCGATTATTAGATATGGGGATGGATCCCTTTAATTTTGCTGATGCCCTTTTGGGTATCCTTGCACAGAGATTGGTTAGAACACTTTGTCCAGATTGCAAGGAGCCATATCACCCAACCAGGAGTGAATATGACTCGTTGGTTAGAGAATATAATGGTGATTTTGATTCATTGAATATACCTTATAATGATGATATTACCCTTTATAAACCAAAGGGTTGCCCAAAATGTAATAATACAGGATATAAAGGAAGGGCTGCCTTGTTTGAACTTCTGGTTGGCGGAAGCGAAATGAAGTCGATGATTCAAAAAAGGGCTGCTGTTGAAAATATTAAGAAGCAAGCCGTACATGATGGTATGACAACCTTAATGCAAGACGGCATAAGGAGAATATTTATGGGCGAAACAGATATGCTACAGGTTAGGAAGGTGTGTATGTAAAATGCCACCCTTTGCGTTTTATTTACTTTAAATTGCAGCCGCTCTCCTAATGAATAAAAAAAGACTTGATTTGTTATTGACTGAAAAGGGGCTAAGTGGAAGCAGGCAAAAGGCCCAGGGAATTATTATGGCGGGCTTGGTCAGGGTTAATGGCGAAACTGTAGATAAGCCTGGTAGGCTTGTAAACCCATTGGCGTCAATACATATAATAGGAAACGATAATCCGTATGCAAGCAGGGGAGGAATAAAGTTAAATGCGGCATTAAGAGATTTTGGGATAAGCGTTAATGGGTTAACCATGTTAGATGTGGGGGCATCTACTGGTGGATTTACCAGTTGCCTTCTTGAACACGGCGCAAAAAAGGTGATTGCCGTTGATGTAGGGTATGGACAGATAGCTTGGTCTTTGAGAAAAGATCCAAGGGTTCTTTTGATAGAGAGGGCAAATATAAGATATCTGACAAAAGAATCGGTGAATGAGGTAATTGATGGTGCCGTAATTGATGTTTCTTTTATATCACTGCGAATAGTTGTACCAGCAACATTAAGGTTTCTTACTAGTGACAGCTTCGTCCTCGCGCTTATCAAACCTCAGTTTGAGGCAGGCAAGGGTATGGTAGGGAAGGGCGGTGTTATTCGAGATGAGGGAATACAAACGCAGGTTGTTGATGATTTGATTAAATATTTTAATGAAACAGGTTTGATTGTTTTAGGAAAAATGGAATCCCCTATAAAGGGGGCAAAGGGAAATAAAGAATTTTTTGTATATCTTAGACATCAGTAATAATTATAAAACCCTGTTGATATGAGTTGATTAACTTTTTTTGTAACCATCATGCCAGGCAGGGCTGAGGATTTTAGCTTTCCGTCATCTCAAATGTAAGGATGATTTAAATATGCTTATTGCGCTGACACATGAAATATCTCCAGAAATAAACAGATGTGAGTTGAGTTATATTACCAGAAAACCAATCGATTTTAACCGTGCCGTTAAACAGCATGAAAGATATTGTGGTATGATGAGAGCTGAAGGGCTGAAGGTAGTCGAGATGTCCATGAACCTTGAATACCCGGATTCAACCTTTGTAGAGGATACAGCAGTTGTTGTGGATGAACTGGCAGTAATGGCAAACATGGGGGCAGAATCACGAAGAGGGGAGGTTAACGGCGTTGAATCAGAATTAAAGAAGTACAGGGATATTTTTCATATTAAACATCCTTCAACGCTTGACGGCGGAGACGTATTGAGGGTTGGAAGCAATATCTATGCAGGAATTACTCCGAGGACAAATAATCGTGGAGCAGAATCCCTCGCCTCCGTGTTAAAACCTTTTGGTTATACTGTCAGGTTTGTCACTGTAAAAGACTGCCTCCATTTTAAGTCTGCCTGCACAGCAATAGATAACCAGACATTGCTTGTAAATCCCGAATGGATTGACCGTAATGAATTCGAAGGTTTTAAAATCGTCACCATTGATAAAGGCGAGCCATGGGCGGCAAATACGCTACGGATAGGCAACAATGTATATATTCATGCCGGGTTCACTAAAACAGCAGAAAAACTCCAAAAACTCGGCTTTTCAGTTAAAACGATAGACATATCAGAACTTATAAAGGCAGAGGCTGGCCTTACCTGCTCCAGTATTATTTTTAACCATCCTGTTTAAGAAGGTCTCAGGCTAAAGGCTGAAGCATTCAGCTGAAAGCACTATGTGATGAGTTAGGGATCGATGTT
>JAGYMO010000340.1 GCA_018400255.1 Deltaproteobacteria bacterium | reverse complement strand
CTAGATCACATACCGGTAGAATTGAACCTTGGGGAAATAAGGAAAAGACTCCATCTGGAAAAGAGAGAGAAAGAATGGGCTCATGCCAAAGCCCTTGTTGAGGCAGTTCAACCCCTTATAAAGCCCAGGGCTGTTTACAAGGTCAGCTATATCGAGTCAAAGCACGATAATGGGGTAGGCATCGAAGGAGTTCGTTTGGTTAGCCACCTATTGCGAGAGCACCTTGATAAGGCAATCCGGGTCTTCCCTTATGTGTTCACTATCGGCGATGAGCTGGAAAAAAAGGCCAGGGCATCTTCAGACTTATTGGACCAATACTACCTTGACATCATCGGAAATGTAGCTATGACCATGATCCGAAAATATTTTGGAGATCGATTACGCTCTGTGTATGGCTTGGATACCATCTCTTATATGAGCCCCGGCTCCTTAAATGATTGGCCTATTGAACAACAGAGGCCTCTTTTCTCAATTCTTGGAGATGTTGAAGCCTCTATTGGCGTTAAACTCAATGAAAATTTTCTTATGATTCCCAACAAGTCTGTGTCCGGCATCTACTTTCCAACGGAAATCTCGTTTTATAGCTGTCAATTATGTCCAAGAGAAAATTGTCCAACAAGAAAGGCGTCCTACGACAAAGAGCTTGCTAAAAGATACAGATAAACACGGATTATGCAGTAGCCACGTAATGCGGCCTGAAAAATCTTCCCGTTTGTAAAACTGTAGCTATTTTATTGTAGCACGCTCAGAAAACTATTTGCCCGGCCCTCACACCTTTCAGATATTTAACGCAATAGTCATCATTTCCCATCAACATCTCCGTGGTCTTAAGGGCAGCCATAATCTTATCGTCAAGAGGGTCTATAATAGCAGCATCAAGGCCGGCATACATAAGCAAACTCAAGAAAGTCCTGTTGATAATCTTTCTCTGGGGAAGGCCATAAGAGATATTAGAAAGACCGCATATCGTATGGACTCCGGGGAGTTCCTTCATGATGCCACTCACCGAATCTATCGCCATAATACCTTTTGAAGTATCCACGCTTATGGGCTGGATAAGGGGATCAATAAAGATTGATTCTCTATCTATGGCTATATCCTCAAGCCCTTTGACCAACCTCTTTGCCCTCTCAATGACATCCTCGAAGTTTTTTGGCATTCCCGTGTCATCCATGCATAAGGCCACGACATTGCAATCCTTTCCCTTCAGGAAGGGTGCCATGGCCTCGTAGCGTTCCTTCTCCAGGCTGATAGAATTAATCATGGGCCTATCTTTTACCATGCCGTAGGCCATTTCCAAGATCTCCGGGTCCGGGCTGTCCAAACAAAGAGGAATAGTGACTGTCTCCTGTATTATCTTAAGCAGCCATTCCATATCTTCCTTTTCATGTCCTATTCTGGCACCTGCATTTACATCAATGTAATGAGCGCCCGCTGCTTGTTGCCTTGTCACGTCATCTTTGATGTATTGGATATCCTTGTTTGCAACCGCCTCCTGGACTTTCTTTCGGGATGTGTTAATTCTTTCACCGACCACAATAAACATGTCATATACCTCTCTTTTTCTATTTGTTAATTACCCCGTCCAAAGCCAACCTGGCCCCATACCCAAGTATTGGCCTATATCATAGATCATCATAGATCAGGGCAACTATAACATATTGTTTAGCTCACCTTTTCATGATTTCCTTTGCAAGCCTTATGGCAGAACCAGCGTCACTTGCGTATCCATCTGCACCAATCTGTTCAGCAAAATCTTGACTAACCGGGGCGCCGCCTATCATGACTTTAACCTGATCCCTGAGGCCGGCCTCTGAGACAGCATCTATGGTCACCTTCATCATCGGCATCGTCGTTGTGAGAAGGGCGGACATGCAGAGTATGTCTGCATTTTTGTCTTTTATTTCCTCGACATATTTATCTGGAAGAATATCCGCACCCAGGTTATACACCTCAAAACCCGCACTTTCCAACATCATCGCCACAAGGTTTTTACCTATATCATGCAAATCCCCTTTTACTGTTCCAATTATAACCTTGCCGGCGGCTGAAACATCTCCTGCCGCAAGGAGAGGCTTAAGCAAGTTGTTAATTACAGCAGTCATAGCCCTGGCACACATTAATACCTCAGGAATGAACATATCCTCAGCCTCCATCTTTTCCCCTACGATGTCCATGCCTGCCATAAGCCCTTTTTCCAATATCTCCTTAGCGGAAATCCCTTCATCCAGTGCAGATTGCGCCAGGCTTAACAATTTTTCCTGGTCTCCTTCAATTAAAGTATCAATTATGTTCTGAAAATCAGCCATTTCTTCCTCCTTTATTTTTAGTGATGTGTAAATCTGTTTCGCTAATTTTTAAATAACCTGTAACTGCTCAGGTATATTGCCACAAAGGCATTAAGCCACAAAGGTTATGAAATTACTGCATTGATTGCGCTCCTCGATATGCAGTAATAGCAGGGAGAAAACCTGACAGCATATATCTTGTTGTATTCATATCAGTCTTTCCTTTGTGTCTTCGCGGCTTCGTGGCTGCATAGATACAAAAATCTTTAATCTTCACGTACGCAATTATAGACTGACTAACCCGTTTAACCGTTAGGCTGTAGGCTTTTCAACTATAGCGTGTACTGCATTGGCCACATCTTTCGGCAGTGGTTCCACTTTATGCTCTGCCAGGATTGTATCTACGTGCTCAGTAGCACGTTGGCCCAAATCCTTGCTTCCCTTTCTCTGCCAGACATTATAACTTGCGCGTTCAAAGAGCTGTGGATACCATCGCTTTTTATAGTTCTTAAGTGTGTGGTCGCTATTAATATGTTGCCCGTCAGGCCCAACTTCATCGATGATATCTAACGCAAGGGATTCGTCGCTAACATCAACACCTTTCATAAAGGCCTCAAGCCAGCTCAAGATTTCATCACATATAACTAATTGCGGCAATGAACCACACAGCCCTGATTCCAGGTACCCTACGTCATGCACAAGGTTGCCTCCGAATAACGCATCGGTAAACAAGGACAATGCAGCTTCTGCAGCGGCTTGCTGATCCACCAACTTGGACTCGCTACAGCCTGCTAAGCTAAAGGAGGGCATTCCTAAATAATGAGCAAAATCAATTGCCTGGGCTCTTTTTTCCGGATCGCAATAGGGTTGAACCGTTGTTTTCATGTCAAGCATATTTCCGCCCCATCCGGGAAAGATGTAGGGAGCGCCCTCTCGTTTAAGCTGCGACAATACCAAGCCCGCCAAAACCCCGGCATTATTTACCGCCATGGTTGCCGCAACAGTAACCGGAGCTGTTACACCGCCCTGGGCTGAAGGAATATAGGTAAGAGGAATTCCCTTATCAGAGAGATAAAGCAGCTTTTGCAGGGCTTCTTTATTATGCCGAAGTCCGGTTGTAACATTTATGTAGCATGCCGTAAAGGGGTTCTGTTTTAGCTCCCTTTCACCTCCTGCTACTATTTCAGCCATCTTAACAGCATCAACCGCACCTGAAAACTCGGTCGTAACGAAAATAACGGGCTTTGTGGTGTTATTCAGCATCGCCTCCATCTGGTACCGATCCGCAATATCTTGCTGTACATCTGACGGCAAAAACATGCACATCGCAAAATCGATATGCTCCAGTGCATCACACAAGGTTATCCCTTCAACAATATCTTGTAGCACAGAGTCACGATATTCGCCTGTCCGATGGTCCAGGATATGCAGGCAATCAGATCCGGTTCCAAAGTAGCTTCTATATCCTCCGGCACGAATCGCTGGGTTCCCATTTCTATCGCATAAGGTTACACTTTTTGGTACGGTACTAAACGCCTTTTCAACCAAACCTGATGGTATACGCACCCTGTTTCCATCGGTTACCACGGCCCCCGCCTTTTTCAGCAAATCAAGCGCCTCCTGCTCATACATTCGTACACCAGTGTGTTCCAAAATCTCTAAACAAGCCCAATAAAGCTTTTGGGATTGGTCATCTGATAATTTTTGAGCATGAGGGCTATTCATAGCGTACTGATTGCTACAAATCTTTGTCATTTTTATCCTCCTTGTCTTCTCTATTGTTAACGTTAAAAATTCTTGGCATTATAATATTTAAACTAATGTTTTGGCATCTCCATTGTTTTTTAAAATATCTGCCTACAGGCTTCCCCATAAGGACTGATTACATAAATTTCTGATGTAAAATTTTCTCAGGGACGATCCCATCGAGATGAGGAAACTGATCTTTCAAGTGGGGAATATACATCGCATCCATAAATGCTTCCTGAAAGCCCTTTTCCACGGTAAGTTCAACATATTCAACATTCCTTGCGACCCAGTCTGCCTCCTCACGTTTTCCCCGGTTGAGAAGGGCCGCCCTTGCCCCATCCCCGGCGGCATTTCCTATTGAGGTAATTTTGTTTATCTCGCAGTCCGGAAAAAGCCCGGCGATCAGTGCGTTTTCTCTATCCACGTGAGTCCCAAATGCCCCCGCTATCTTCACTTGTTCTACCTTGTCTATTCCCATTCTTTTCATCATCAACTTGCACCCACTGTAGAGCGCGCCTTTGGCCAGCTGAATCTGCCGAATATCTTTTTGAGTTATAACGATGTCCTTGCCAATAGTTGTTTCATCAGCCCAGGCAATAACAAACTCTGGTTTATTGTTATGAGGATTCTTACGAAGCCGGCTGCTCTTCTGCTTTAAGTTAAACGTTCCATTTTTCAGTATGACTCCGGAACGATAAAGTTCAGCAAATAGATCCAGAATACCCGAGCCACAAATTCCCTTGGCCTGCATTTCCTCAGCCTTTGAATACTTTTTCCAAGCATCCCTCCCAATTACCTTGTAATCAACTTCATGGCTATCGAGATCAAACTTTACACGTTCAATAGCCCCGGGGGCAGCCCTCATCCCAAAGCTGAGCTGTGCCCCTTCAAGGGCGGGGCCGGTGGCACAAGATGAGGATATGAGCTTTTCCTTATTTCCGAGCACTAACTCTCCATTGGTACCGATATCAATAATGAGCTGCATCTCTTTCTTTTTGTAAGGCTCTTCTGCAATTAAAACCCCTACATTGTCCGCCCCTACAAATCCTGCCTCGTTTGGTAAAATATGAATGTAGGCAGAATCATGTATTCGAATACCAATATCCCTGGCCTTGATATCCATGCTTTTGTGGACTACAGGCGGAAAAGGGGCAATCCCCAAATATTTTGGATTGAGCTTTAATAGAATATGGTGCATCGCTGTGTTGCCTACAATTGTCATATCGCTTATATTGTTAGGTGTAAGACGAGGATATGGTCTATTCTGTGCAGTTTTTTCAGCTTCCTGCTTTGCGCTTCCACTATTTTCTTTAATTTTCTTGGGTGAATGCGTGGCTTCACAGGCCTGAATAACCAAGCCATTTATCCCCTCAATAATATCCGCGCTCATTTTGGCAAGACCATCCTCATGCATCATATGATAGGTAATTCTGCTCATAACATCTTCGCCGTACTTGCATTGCGGGTTCATCATGGAGACAGTTTCCAATATCTCCATAGTAGCAATATTACATAAATACGCAGCTACGGTAGTTGTACCGAGGTCAATAGCGATGCCATAATAGTCCTTCACCTTGCCTGGTAAAATGTGTACTATTTCCTTATCCATCCAAACGGCTATTGTTACATTCCATGCGCCTTTGCGAAGTTGATCCGGAAGCCCCTGTAACGCCAGATAGTCAATATCCAGGTTTTTTAGGCCGTACTTGTGGTTAAGCTCTCCTAGAAGACGCTCCAGGTCACCAGTAGGCTCTTGTGTGGTAGGCTCTGATAGCTCTACATAATAATATTTGACTGCCGGGTCCCATTTGATCTGGATATCTCTGGCTGCCTTGCTCACTATTTGCTTGCCGGCCCTTGATTCATCAGGCACAAAAACCAGGAGATCTCGTTCAACCCTCGCACAGCAACCCAAGCGGTAACCAACACCCCTTTGATCTTTATTTATAAACTTCTCTTCCCTGTCCTGCCACTCACTGACATGAGATTTGCTTGAGGATATTCCATATTTCTCAAAATAACCCTCTTCTATCCGCACCTTGCACTTCCCACAGAGCCCTTTCCCTCCGCATAGAGTCTCAATATCCGCCCCCAGCTCCTGTGAGGCCTCAACAATAGTCAAACCTTTCTCAACCTCCCCTCTCCTTCCAGAAGGCTGAAAGATGACCTTAAATTTTTCAACTTTTTTGCCCATCAAGTAAACCCTTTGTATCGTTTTGTAATGTGGAGCCCCACGGGCAAGCCCGTGGCACCACCTGGTTTCGCCG
>JAGYMO010000339.1 GCA_018400255.1 Deltaproteobacteria bacterium | reverse complement strand
GATCTGTGCCAAGCTGCGTAAATCTTATGAGAAGCTAACCCCCAATGCAGAAGGAATGGTAATTTTTTCATTAGAACCTCATCTTAGGCTATCATCTTCAACCTAAAAGACCAGAACCAATGCCGAAGATTAAGGCCCCGATTATATTTGCGGCACGTAGAGCAGGCTTTATACTAAGCTTCAATACCCCAATGTCCGTAAAGAAATAAAAAATCATACAGCTTTTCTAAAGGACTTTGCCAAGCGGTTCATGTTTATAGCCCATAATAATCATAAAATTCCTTGGGCTAAATAACGAAGGCCTTCTAAATGAAATCAATTATCTCATTATTCCGTTACAGCTCTCCCGTATTGCTGGCATGCCTTCATACCCTCGTCTGTGGCAATTTTATCTTCCAGTAGATTAAGCGAGCTAAGATCCGTGGCCTTCATATGAAAGACATGCGCCATTGTATCCAATATGAGTTTCGGCGCATCTCCGCTGTGGGTATATGAACCAAAGGCCCCAGCTATTTTTCCTTTTAAATTTGCCTTATCAGCGAGAAAAAGAAACGTCTTCACGGTGTTTGTCATATCCCTATGATAGGTAGGGGATCCAAAAAAATAGGCATCATAGCCCTGAATGTCACCTTCCTTTTTAAGCTCTCTTATGTGCTTGACATCAACCTCATTGCCTGCCATACGGCTTCCTTCAGCAATATAGTTAGCCATCTTTTCAGTGTGACCCTTTACACTCTCATATGCTACTAATACCTTTTTCATAACACCCTCCTATCTAAATTAAATTATGTTCCTTGTGTTTCTTACCAATCTCATCCGCCAATTTATCCAGAGCTTTATAATCTTCCTCCTTGGGAAATCCCTTTACAACAACTGGTTCAATAAGCTCTACCTTAAGATTCGTCATCATCCCCTTCAGGGTTTCCACCATCTTGCTTCCCCAGCCATAAGATCCTATAATTGATGCGAATTTCACCTTTGGCCTCAATGCATTAGCAAGATAGACGGCGCATACTGCATCAGGGTGAGGTCCAACCAAAACCGTTGGAGAGGCAACCACTATTGTTGCGGCATCTACCAGATCCATGGCTAATTTCCCTATATCAGCGTTAGAGAGGTTGAACAGTTTTACTGGTATATTCCTCCTTATCAATGCATCTACTAAATAGCGGGCCATTTCTTTGGTGCTATCGTGCATTGAAACGTAGGGCACGATAACAAAATTTTTTACCTCGTCAGAAGACCATTCCTTGTAGGCACTAATGATAAAATCCGGCTTATTATATGCCGGTCCATGGCTTGGAGCTATAATATCAATAGTAAGATCCTTGATCTTATCCAAATTTTTTCTAACGTTTGACCTGAATGGCATCATTATCTCTGCATAATACCGTTTTATAGGCTCATAGATTGCGGCCTCGTCTTCAACAAACAAATCACTGGTAGCCAGATGCGATCCAAAACAATCGCATGAAAAAAGCACCCTGTCCTCTTCTACAAAGGTAAACATGGTCTCAGGCCAATGAACCCATGGGGCATAAATAAACTTCAAACTTTTATCTCCCAGCGAAATAGTCTCCCCATCCTGAACAGCAATGATCTTTTCCTCGGGTATTAAAAGCAATTCCTTAAGCAAATCTTTACATTTTGGAGTAGCCACCAGCTTTGCATTTGGATATTTTTCCACCAAGACAGGTAGCCCGCCTGAATGATCCTGCTCAGCATGGTTTGCGACTATATAGTCAATATCTTTAACCTTCAGTTCGTCAAGATTATCAATGAGAACATCAATCATAGTCGGGTCTACAGCGTCTATTAGTGCGATTTTTTCGCTTCCCTTAACTAAATATGAATTATAGCTCGTCCCATCAGGCAGAGATATCAATGCGTCAAACAACCTTCTATCCCAGTCAATAGCACCAACTGAATATATATTTGATTTTAACTCTCTTACAAAACCCATTGCGCTTCTCCTTTAAAAAAGTTTTTTATGTGTATTAATCACATAAATGTTTAACTTCTCAAAATTATATCCATTTTGCTTCTTTACAATAGCTATAGCGCACGACAAAACACTTACCATTAATCCTCAGAGTCTTTGGCGGGTGGGGTATAAACCCTTGACTCAAGTTCCCTATCAATCATAAACAATCCATTTCCACCCTCCCCAACAAGCTTGAGCTTTGCGATAATATCATTGTCATTGCCCTCTTCCTCTATCTGCTCGGTGACAAACCATTGCAAAAATATATTTGTTGCATGGTCCTTTTCCTCTATAGCAAGATCGACAAGATCATGAATGCTTTTTGTGATAAATTTTTCATGCTCCAAGGTCTTTTCAAACATATCAAGGGCTGAAACAAACTCTGTTGGAGGTTGCTCAATTGCCATCAATTTAACCTGTTCTCCCTGCTCATCTATATAATTATAAATCTTCATGGCATGTTCCATTTCCTCATGATACTGGACCATGAACCAGTTTGCAAAGCCCTTTAATCCTATGAAACTGCTGTAGGCAGACATTGACAGATAAAGATAAGCCGAGAATATCTCCTTGTTGATTTGCCCATTTAAGGCGTCTGTCATTTTTTTATTTAACATTTCCCTCTCCTTTAACTGTTAATAATTTTAATTATAGGTATGCATACCCTTAAAGGGTCATTATCCCCTGAATATAATGTAAAGGGACAGCCTTGAAAAATTCGCCGGGAAAAATAGTGTTAGAGGCCGATATGAATCGGCCAAAAATTGTTCAGTTACTATAAAATTTGTGTCTTCTTATTATTTTTATACGGTATGCTAAATGTAACAGGAGAGAGCTTGCTGATGTAATGGGATATAATGAGCTAAACTCCACGCCGCTAATAATAGGACGACTCAGATTAGCCTCACTTCCATTCATCGTCAACGCCCTCGAATAGTATTGGCATAGGCAAAAAGGCTGCACGAAAACAGGTATCCATATTGCTCCATCCCATTACTCTTGAAAAAGTACAGTGCCATACCGGCCCTTCATGGCCACATTTCTTGCATAGGTGTACTATGTAATATGGCCTTAATAGAGATTATTCCATATCAAATTCCTTAATATCGAACCAGTAACCAGTCTTGGTAAGATAGTCAATCTCCGCACGGACAATTTCCAGATGGTCTTCCTCGATCTCCACGAACCGAGAAAACAGGTGTCTTCCCTCTACTGGTAATTCATCTGTCATCTTTTTATAGAAATCATTTGTCTCAGATTCAAGATCAAGTGCCTTGGTAAGTATTTGAAGCTCTCCACCGCGTTCTTCACCAGCCATCCCACCCTTGAGTTTATTTACAAATGCCTTTGTAGCTTCCTTGGAGGGGACCGCTGACTTTAGCTCTTCGGCGGTTATTGTACCGTTCTTCTTCCATTCATCGAGCTTCGCCTTAAGGTAATCATGGTGTGACTGTTCCTCAGAGGCGAGCAATGAAAAAATACGTTTCCCCGTAGGGTCCGCGGAAGATTTTGCCGCATTTCTATAAACATCACGCACCTGAATTTCCAACTTAATAGCGGTCTTTATTGCCTCTTCAATTGTCATGATATTCTCCCTGCCTTTTACAATAGTGGAGACCTGTCTTTTTTTGTTGAAACCTCCGATTAAAGGCCCTGTGGAGCCCCACGGGCAAGCCCCTGGCACCACCTGGTTTTGCCGATTCGCTTCGCGAACGGCGGGGCTTAGCGGTGCGACATCCCGACTATAGGCGCATTCATCCACGGCTAAAGCCG
>JAGYMO010000338.1 GCA_018400255.1 Deltaproteobacteria bacterium | reverse complement strand
GGCTTTAGCCGTGGATGAATGCGCCTATAGTCGGGATGTCGCGCCACTAAGCCCCGCCGCTCGCGAAGTGAATCGGCGAAACCAAGTGGTGCCACGGGCTTGCCCGTGGGGCTCCACGAGCCTAATTTTTATATAGTTTCTATAAACGTAACACATTTTTCAGGAGAAATTTAATTCATATGCCCGAAGCCTTTTTCCTGCTTGACACATTATTGTCAAAACCGCTAAATAGTAACAACCAGAAAGCAAAAATAACATAATACGTAATAAGGAGTCTGAAATGAATCTTGCGGAATCTATTTATAAGGTTTCTCGTCTATACCCAGATAAAATTGGAGTTATTTGTGGAAAGGATCGATTTACATACCGGGAATTTGCCTCGCGTATTTATAAGCTTGCCGAGGCTCTTAGAAATCAGGGGTTGACCAAGGGTGATCGGGTGGCGATCATCCATCAGAATTGTCATTATTTCCTTGAGGCATATTATGCAACCGCCTTCCTGGGTATTATTCTTTGCCCAATAAATTATCGATTATCTGCAAGAGAACTTGCATTTATTTTAAAGGATACGGGGGCAAAGGTTATAATTGCACAGCCACAGTTCTCACAATTAGTCCGGGATGGTTTGGATAGGGCGGAAGCCAGCATAGATGTTTTTTGGACCTCTAAAGGGGTTATACCTAAAGATGGAATCTCAATAGAGGATTTAATGAGACCATTAAAGGGAAATGTGATTGATGCCAATGCCGATGGAGATGATATTGCCCAGCTTTACTACACAAGTGGCACTACTGGGCGTCAAAAAGGTGTTATGCTTACCCATATGAATGTGGCCTATCATGCCCTTGGTACCATTGCTGAATTAAAGATGTCTGATGAAGATATTTGGATTCACGTTGCACCTATGTTTCATCTAGCAGATGCTTGGGCTACCTGGGCAACAACCTGGATTGGGGGAACCCATGTGATGGTTCCTGAATTTGAGCCAAAGGCGGTGATGGCCTTAATGGAAGGGGAGAGGGTTACTTTGACAAACATGATCCCAACGATGTTGAATCTCATGGTGAACGATAGTGATATAGTAAAATATGATTTTTCCTCCCTTCGTTTGATGCTAAGCGGGGGTGCCCCTATTGCCCCGGAGGTAGTCAAGAAAATCATGGATGCATTTGGGTGTGACTATGTTCAAACCTACGGTATGACTGAGACCAGCCCGTATCTCACCATGTCAATATTGAAGGATTATCTGAAAAGTTACCCTGAGAATGAGCAATTTAAATATAAGGCTGCTACAGGCAGGCCGGTTATATTTGTGCAGCTAAAGGTCCTCAGAGATGATGGTTCCGAGGTGAATTGGGATGACAAAGAGGTTGGAGAAATTGTTGTAAAGGGCGATAGCGTTACTCCAGGCTATTGGAATTTACCTGAGGAGACAGAAAAATCAATCAAGGATGGGTGGCTCCATACAGGGGATCTGGCGGTTGTAGATAGCCAGGGCTACGTGAATATTGTGGATCGAAAAAAGGACATGATTGTAACTGGCGGCGAAAATGTATATTCCACGGAGGTTGAAAATGTTTTGTATGAGCATCCGGCAATATTAGAGGCAGCTGTTATAGGAGTGCCCGATGAAAAATGGGGAGAAGCTGTTCACGCCGGCGTTGTTTTAAAAGAAGGGATGTCAGTTTCAGAGAAAGAAATTATTGAATTTTGCAAACAGAATCTTGCTCGGTACAAGGCCCCCAAATCAGTGTCCTTTTTGCCATCTCTTCCAAAGACTGGTTCAGGCAAAATTTTTAAAAAGGCATTGAGGGATGAGTACTTAAAGTAGGCAGAATTATACAGGAGGTTATTTGCCGAGCTTTTTTAAAGATGAGGGCGTAAGGCTAAAGAGGTGAATGTTTAAAAGATGCTGTTAGGTCGATATTTTCTCTGGAGTTGAGCATGAATATTTTTGAAATAGCCTTGATTGATACTGCAAGAAAATATCTTCAAATAAAGTGACTGCATGGAAGATCCTTCGCATTGATTAAATTCATAGAAAATGAAAGCAATAAGAAAATAGGAGGTTAAGTCTGGAAAAATTAACATCATTTTTTGATGTATTAAAAAACAGATTTCCAGAATATGAGGATCGACCCGAGCAGCTTGAGATGGCAAAAAATGTTTTCCGCTCCCTAAGCAATAAAGCAAATCTACTTATAGAAGCCGGCACGGGTGTGGGTAAGTCTTTTGCCTACCTTATCCCGGCAATACTATCCTGTAAAAAAACCGTTGTCTCAACCGCCTCTATTGCCCTGCAAGATCAGCTCGCAGAAAAGGATCTTATTTTTATACAAAAGACATTTCCGAAGAAATTTTCATTTGGCGTATTAAAAGGCAAAAATAATTATGTTTGCATCAAAAGGGAAAGGGAATTCTCACAAACAAGCAAGACATATCTAAAATTCCTAGAATGGTTGAGTAAAACAAAAACCGGAGAAAAAAGTAGTCTCCCCTTTGTGCCGGAATTCTGGTCAAATATCTGCGGTGATTCTCAAGATTGCAATGGAAGGCTCTGCCCATTTTACAATGATTGTTTTTATTACCGTCATTTTAGAGATCTATACAATACGGATATCCTTGTTATAAATCATCATCTCCTTGCCTATGACCTGCTCTCGGAGTTTAATATCCTGCCATTTCATGACCAATTAGTAGTTGATGAGGCCTCTGAGATTGAGGCAGCTATATCCCGTGTTATGGGAAGCGTGCTATCTTATGAAAGGTTTGCATGGCTTCTTTATAGATTAAAGGGGCTGAAGATAATGGTAGATCCACTCTTCCCTGGTGTAGAGCAGTTTTTTAAGAAAAATAATGGTTCTATTCATCCAACCACCCCGATACCTATTGCAATTACGGAAGGATTACATGAATTAAAAAAAATGCTTGATCTAAACACTATAATTTCAACCCTTAAGGGTTTTATAAAGACATCGGGTAGTGATGAATATAATGACAAGGTAGAAACAACCATAGATTATATAAAAACCCTTGAAGCGGATATAGATGATTTTATAGGGCAAGACGATTCGGACAAGGTCTTTTATATGTCGACAAACAACAATTTATTGGAGCTGAAAAGTGAGTTGGTGGAACCAAAGAAACAATTTGAGAGACTGACAAGCGAATATGAAAGTATTATAATGACCTCAGCAACCTTAACGTCAAATAACAGTTTTACCTTTTTAAAAGACAGGCTTGGAATAGAAAACTTTGAGGAAAAAATAATAGGCTCCCCTTTTGACTATAAAAATCATGCGCTCCTTTACATCAATAAAGATTTACCTGTGCCCGATAGGGAGCACACTGATATGTTTGAGGAACAAAGCCTTACCGTTATAGAAGAACTCATAAACGCATCCTGTGGAAGGGCATTGATTTTATTTACCTCTTATAGGCACTTACAATTTATCTCTAAAAATATCAGATCATCCTATCCAATAAAGGCCCAAGGAGACATGCCGCCTGCGCGGTTAATAGAGTGGTTTAAAAAAACACCCAGTTCTGTGCTATTAGCCACATCGACCTTTTGGCAGGGAATAGACGTAAAAGGAGAAGATTTGAGCTTGGTAGTCATTGTGAGACTCCCCTTCAGCTCTCCGGAAGACCCTGTCTATAGTGAAAGATGCAAGAGACTGAAAGATAGATGGTTTACAAATCTTGCGTTACCAAGGGCCATCTTATTGCTGAGGCAGGGTTTTGGAAGGCTTATCAGGGGCCGAAATGAGTATGGGGTTGTTGCCATACTTGACACACGTATTATTACTCATTCATATGGAAAACCCATAATTTACTCGCTTCCAGATATGAACATTGTTTACGACTTAGAGGATGTAAAAAGTTTTTTTAATACCATACCCTTGAAAAACAATATTTAATGCATGGAAGAACTTCGCTATCTTAGGGCAAAGGTTTCCTGTAAGCGCTCACAGGTTAAAAGGTTTCCCGCTGAAAGCAGGATTCAGGGTTGCCTTCCTGCCTA